>NZ_JBQEOZ010000004.1:0-57599 GCF_052045495.1 Microbacterium sp. 22242
TGTGATGAGTCGGGACATAGTTGACATCTGAGTCGCGACATAGGTGACAAGTTACGAGAGAGAGTCCGGCCATCGGCCGGGCTCTCTCTCGTTGTTGCGCCAGTAGCTTTTGCTTGGGTCGATGGTGTTGGTCGCGATGATCTCTCCGGTGTTGAGGGAGATCACGGTGGTGCTGTGTTCGTCGGCGAGGATGATGACGCGTTTGCCTCGGTGGGTGGTGCCGATGCCGAGGTGGTGCATGCGCCCGGCGCGGCGGAAGCTGATCTTCCCGTCGGCGGCGACGTGGTCGTAGCGGAGGCGGTAGTGCGTCCGGTCCGTGTCTGGGGTCCCGGTGGGGGCGGCTTTTGGGGAGGCGGCGTAGGTGTCGGCCGGGGTTCTTCCGTCGAGCGCGCGGTGCGGTCGGCGCGTGTTGTAGTGTTCGCGGAACTCGTCGAGTTGGGTCTGCAGCTCGGCCGCGGTGCGGGCGCGGGGACGGGCGGCGAGCCAGCGTTTCAGGGTTTGATGGAAGCGTTCGATCTTGCCCTGGGTCTGGGGGTGGTTCGGGGAACCGTTCTTCTGGACGATGCTGAGCGCGGCGAGCGTGTATTCGAAGGCGTTTCTGCCTCCTCCGTGTCGGGCGGTGTAGACGCGTCCGTTGTCGGTGAGCGTGGACGCGGGCGGCCCGTGGGTGTCGATGCAGGTGAGGAACGTGGTGACGACGTCGTCGCCGGTGACGGGGTGGTGGACGGTGCAGGACAGCAGTTTTCGGGAGTGGTCGTCGAGCCAGTTCAGGATCTCGACGTCGGTGTCGTCCGCGAGGGGCCAGTGGGTGAAGTCGGACTGCCAGGTCTCGTTCGGTCGGGCGGCTTCGAAACGGAGGTAGGAGGAACGGGGGCGTTTGCGCGGCTCGGGGGTGACCAGCCCAGCGGTGTGCAGGATCCGGCGGATCGTGGACGTCGACGGGGCTCGTAGGCCTTCTTCTCGCAGATGCCAGGCGATCGTGACCGGGCCGGCATCGAGCCCGTTCGAGGTCAGCTGTTGGCGCAGTTCGATGACACGGTCGCGGACGCGGGTGGTCGTCGTCTGGGGCGAAGTCAGCGGAGCGCGCGAGTGTGGCTCGAGGCCATCCAATCCCTCTTTACGGTAGCGGGCGAGCAGCACGTGGAGATACTGGCGGGAGAGCCCGTACTCGCACGCAGCGGCGGTCACTGTGAGCTGTCCGGCGATGATCTTCAACACGACGACGCGATGCTTCGACATGCCTGAGTCTGTCGCCTATGACGCGACTCACGTGTCGCCGATCACCTGTCGCCTATGTCGTGAACCCAGACACCCTCAGGTCCACCATCTGGTCGAAGTTCGAACCCTGCCCCGCATCAACGCGGGGCAGGTTTCGTTCGTCGTGGAGGCTGCGATCGCCGACGAGGATCGTGGCGATGGCCTGCGTGGGCGTGATGGGCGCGGTGTCGTCTTCGAGAGTGATCCGGGCGAACAGTGCCCGGTTGAGCGTCCACCGTTCGCTCAGTCGGTCATCGATGTCGTCGGCGTCCGCGCCCTCGCATGGGGGCATGGACGAACTGTTCGCGTTAGAGGGGACCGACGAGCTGCGGCTTTGGGCCGCTGCGCGCCGGTCGGACGAAACGCGTCGGCTCCTGATCGACGACTTCGATCGATTGCGTGACTACAAGAACACGGTCGAGTGGAATCGATTGGTTCGCGTCACTGACGCGCTGTCGTTCGGGGGATCAGGCCTGATCGACGCGTATGCGGGCGGCTGCTCGCGCGCTCACGCGCTCGCCTGGTCGTCCTGCTCCGGGGTGGGTGCAAGGCCGGCGAGCGGGCCGTAGAAGTGGGAGGCGGTGCCCCCGCCGTCGATGAGGATGTCGCTGCCCGTGATGAATGCGCCGCGGTCGGTGAGGAGCAGTTCGGCGACGGTGGCGACCTCGTCGGGCGTTCCGGCGCGTCCAGCGGGGGCGAGTTCGAGCATGCGACGGTAGCCGGCCCCGTTGGCTCCGGCGAGTTCGTCGCGGGCGAGCGGGGTGATGATGATGCCGGGGCTGATCGCGTTCACGCGTGCCCTGCGCTCGCCCCACCGGACGGCCTCGGCCATGACGCGGAGGACGTTGGCGCGCTTGGAAATCTGGTAGGCGTGCAGCCCGTCGCTGAGGCTCTCGGGCTGCAGCATCGGCAGCTTCAGGAGGTCGTCGGCGGGGGTGGTCGCCAGCAGTCGGTCCTGCTCCGGCGTGAGGGCGGGCAGCCTGTGGCCGGACTGGGAGGCGATCACGACGCCCGCGCCGCCCGGCGCGATCACGTCCGAGAACTCGTCGAGGACGACGGCGGTGCCGTAGAGATCGACGTGCAGGATCTGGGCGATGCTGGCTTGGCTGGCCGAGACGCCGGCGGCGTGGATGACCGCGGCGACGTCGCCGAGTCGCGCGGCCTGTTGGGCCAAGGCGTGGACGGATTCCCGGGAGGACACGTCGACGACGGCGATGCTGGTGGTGAAGCCTGCGTCGGCGAGTACCTGGGCGGCGGCGTCGGCACCGTCCTGGTGGATGTCGGCCAGGAGGACATGGCGTCCATGGCTGACGCGACGGGCGATGGCCTGGCCGATGGACCCGGCTCCGATGACAACGGTGACAAGCGTCATGATGCTCCTTCTTCCCCGGCTCAATCGGAGAGCCTGCTTCGTTCCTTCGTACTAGCGTTCCTTCGAACCAGCGTCATCCGTGCGCGACTGGCGTGCCAGGCACCGTCAGTACCTCCCTGCGGAGCAAGCCGTCTCGCTCCGGGCAGCGGGCCGTGTGGTGACGGGTACTGATGAGGTCTGTCTCACCGACCGACGCGGTCGTAGCGGGGAGGGTATGGACAGCAGTGCTCAGGTGAGGGATTTCCTCAAGTCGCGTCGCGATCGTCTGCAGCCGGAGGACGTCGCCATCTCCGGCGGTCCGCGGCGCCGGGTGCCTGGGCTGCGCCGCGAGGAAGTCGCGATGCTGGCGGGGATGAGCGTGGAGTACTACATGAAGCTCGAGCGCGGCAATCTCCGCGGCGTGTCCGAGGGCGTGCTCGCCGCGCTCGGGCGCGCCCTTCGCCTGTCGGGCGAGGAGTACCGGCATCTGCTGGATCTGGCACGCGCAGCCAACACCGGCGCTGGTGGGCGTGCGGTCGCACCCACCCGCGGGGTGCGCCCGGCACTGCAGCAGATGCTCGACGCCGTCGCAGCGCCCGCGTGGGTGCGCAACGGCGACCTGTTGGCCGCGAATGCTCTCGGACGGGCCTTGAATGCGAGATCGGCCTCGGATGCATGGGGGCTGTCCCATGCCTTCGGACCTCCGACACCCCATGACGAGGCGATCCGTCTCCTCCGCGATGCTCACGACCTCGGCTACACGTTCTTCGACACCGCCGAGTCCTACACCGGCACTTACCCCGACGGCACGCTGTCGATCGACGAGGAGATCGTCGGGGAGGCGCTGCGTCCAGTGCGTGGCGAGGTCGTGATCGCCACCAAGTTCGGCGTCGAGATCACCGACCGGGGCCTGCGTACCGACAGCCGTCCCGAAACGATCCGCGCGTCCGTCGACGGCAGCCTGCGCCGCCTCGGCGTCGACCTCTCCTACCAGCACCGCCAAGACCCTGACGTACCGGTCGAACACGTCGCCATCGTCATGCAGGAACTGATCGACGCAGGCAAGATCGCCGCCTGGGCCTCTCCGAAGTGGACGAGGACGCGATCCGCCGCGCCCACGCCATCACGCCCGTGACCGCCGTGCAGAACCGCTACTCGATGCTCGACCGACACTACGAGAACGTCTTCGGCACGCTCGAAGACCTCTGCATCACCCTGGTCGCGTTCTCCCCGCTGGCCAACGGCTTCCTCACCGGACCGCAAGCCAAGGGTGCGCAGTTCGATCCGGCGACCGACTACCGTGCGCGCATGCCGCAGTAGTCCGACGAAGGCATCGACCACAATCAGCAGCTCCTAGACCTGGTCACCGGCCTCGCCACCGAGAAGTCCGCCACCCCCGCCCAGATCTCCCTCGCCGGGATGCTCGGCAAGCATCCGTGGATCGTGCCCGTCCCCGGCACCCGCGATCCCGGGCGTCTGCGCGAGAACGCCGGAGCAGCCGACGTGGACCTCAGCCGCGAAGAGATCGCACGCATCGACGCGGCACTCGACGCCCTGCCGACGCCAGTGGTGTTCGGCGGGTCCTCACGCGTCCGCTGACCCTCGCCTGGCCGTCTTCGCCGTCGGACCGGGCGTGCTCTGCGGCCCCGACAAGAGCGCACCGGCGTGGGCATGCGTCACGCGGGCGCCGTCGGCTCGGCGGAGAGGCGTTGCGCGAGGGCGATGACGAGGAGGGCGGCCAGGGTGAGTGCGGCGCAGACGAAGAAGATCCCCTGGTAGCCGGTCGGCGAGGCGGCTCCGATGCTGATGATGGGGCCGGAGATGATCGCGCCGATGCGGCGGGTGTTGGTGAACAGGCCCGATGCCAGGCCGGGTCGCGGGATGATCTGCTGGAAGAGGGTGAGGCCGATGCCCGCGACGATGCCGAAGAACCAGGCGTTGGGCACCTGCAGTAGCACGAGCGTCACGGGGTCGGCCGCGACGGCCATGCCTGCGTAGTAGGCGATCCCGGCGAGGCATCCGGTGATGATGAGAGGGAGACTGGAGAAGCGGAGGCTGAGTCTTCCGATGATCAGCAGGGCGGGGATCTCCAGCAGCGCCGAGACGCCGAGGGCGACTCCGGACCAGATCAGCGGCAGGTGCAGGCGCTGGGTGACGAACAGGCTCATGATCGACACGGCGGCGCTGTTCGTCGCCTGCAGGAGGACGAAGCCGACCACGACGGCGACGACGACCGTCCTGCCCACGCGGGCGCCGTCGTCCGCGGACGCGACGGCCGCCGAAGGCGCGTCGGGGGCGGAGCGCTGCCGGGACATCAGGATCGTGGTTGCGATGTTGAAGGCCGCGACCACGACCAGCACGGGCAGGATCGACCGGTTGCCGAAGGCGCCCATGATGATGGTCGCGAGCGGCGGGCCGGCGACCCAGGCGAACGAGACCACGGCGCGGGTGTTCATCACGTCCGACACGCGGGCGCCGGAGGCCTTGAGATGCGCGAACAGCAGCGACGAGCCGACTCCGGCGGGGCCGCCGAGGACGACGAGCGCGAGGACAGCGACGGGCAGCGCCGTCGTGAACGCGAGGACCCCGGCCAGGACGAGCGTGAGGACTCCGCACAGCAGCATCGGCCGCAGGTACTCGCGTTTCCGATCCGCGTATGCCGGCAGCACGAGCGACGCGATGAAGCCGCTGGTGTTGAAGACGGCGAGCACCCACCCGACCTCGGCCGGCGTCGCCCGGTAGAGGGCGACGAGCAGCAGGGCGAGCACCGGGTTCAGGAACGCGAACTGCAATCCCCAGAACAGGGCGGACGAGCCGACGAGCAGACGCCTCATCGGAGCTGGTCCGCGGGGCGCAGCAGGATCTCGTCGACGGCGACACGGTATCCGGCGGTGTGCAGGGCGCGGGCGGTGGCCGCGCCGATTCCGGAGGATGCTCCGGTGACGAACGCGACGCGGCGAGGGGTGTCACTCATCGGCGGGCTCTCGTCGGCTTCCGGTGCGCGCGCTGGTTTCCGCGACTTTTCTCGGTCATGATCCCTCGGTTCTCGACGCGACTTTCACGCTGGTATCCATCGTCCTTCCCACCGGCCGGCGGCGCCAGGTAATGCTGTTACCCCTCACGAGCGCGGACCGAGCGTTACAGCCGAGGCGTGGACAACCGTGCGAGGCCGTGATTTCCTGGTGAGCGGACGTGGCCCGCCTGCCCCCGAGCAGGTCGGTACCCTGGCTTCCCGACTCGATCTCCTCGGATCGGAGGACGACATGCTCTCCAACCGCTCGATGCCGGACGCGACCGTGGTGCCGGTTCTGGCCTATCGCGACGTGAACGAGGCGACGGAGTGGCTCTGCCGCGTGTTCGGCTTCACAGAGCGCTGGCGCATCGGAGATCACCGGGCGCAGCTGTCCTTCGGCGACGGCGCGGTGGTCGTCCGCGATGATGCCGGCCCGACGGGTGCGCAGCGCTGCTCGGTCATGGTCCGCGTCGCCGATGTCGATGCCCACTGCGCGCACGTGCGTTCCCTCGGGGCGGCGATCGCCGAGCCTCCGGCCGACCACGTGTACGGCGAACGGCAGTACTCCGTGGAGGACATCGGCGGGCACCGCTGGATGTTCAGCCAGACGATCGCCGACGTCGCCCCGGAGGAGTGGGGCGCCGTCTCGAACGAGCTCTGAACCGCCGCAGAACCGGAGGACATCCGTCCGCAACGGCGTGAAGCCGAGATGGATGGTGAGCAGCACCGCTGCGGCGCGAGTGCTCGACGGCCTTGGACCCTCAGGCTGAGACCGCGCCACTCGAGGTGACGCAGGTGGTCTCGTTCACGAAGGCGTACCGATGTCCGTTCGAATGAGTGTGAGGTGGCGTGGAAGATCCCCGGGGCCGAGGACCACGAAGCTGCCGTTCGGAGCTTTGATGGCAACCATCCATCTGTTCGAGACGGTGGCGAGGACTCGCCCTGAACCGGGCGATGTGTCAACCGTCACCGGGATCGTCACCGGCTTCGTCGGAGCGGCGGGCGGAGGGCCCCCGAAGTTCAAACCCCATGACACGACGGCTATCTCGTCTTCGGTACCGAACTCGAGGGTGTGGACTTCGAGGCGAGGTGTCGTCGTTGCCTTGATCTCGTAGACGAATCTGGTCTGCGAGATCGGGGTCGGGCTGCCGTATGTCGCCGGTCCCCAGGTGACTTCGGGATTCATAGTCGAAAGCCGATAAAGCGGCGGAAGAGTGTTGCTCGCAAGGAATTCGGCGAGCATCGCCTTCCGCCGTTCGGCCTCTTCCGCCGACACGGGAGCGCTCGTCATCGGCTGTTCGTTGCTGGTCATGGCGCCGCCTTTCGAGGCTGCTTCGGCCTTATCCGACCCAAGCCCTGGTGCTCGGGTATTCGATCGGGCGACTCTAAACGATTCGAACGCTCGGCATGCGAAGCGTGTCGCGGACGCGTTCGCTCAAGGGCTCGGCGAGTTCGATGACGACCTGCTCGGGTCATCGGCCAGAAAGAGTGGATGGGTCGGGCGCGTCAGTGCTCGCCGATCCAGTCTGACCGGCGCCAGAGGCGTTCTGCGGCGTCGAAGCCGATTTCCGCGGAGCACCGGTCCGTCAGGCGTTTCGCCGGTGAGCGTGGGTCGCATGGCGGGTGCCGGTGAGCGGGCGAGGTCGAGCGGGTGGATCGGGAGCTCGCGGCGGGTGAGGAACCGCTCGACCGCCGGCTGAGGTGCGAGGATCCGGTCTCCGTGAACGCGGCTGAGGCTGGTTCTTCGTCGGAGAATCCCCGAGAATGGAGCCGTAGAACGGCGGATCACTTCAGCTTCGGGGCGGAGGCTCAGCAGATGCTGAGTCCTGACCCCGTCCACGTCCGAACACCACCGAGATCCGGAGGAGAGACCGATCATGGGCGACGACTTCGCGATCGGCGACCACGTCCGCTGGAACTCCGAGGCCGGAGAGGTCACCGGCGTCATCGTGAAGAGGCACACCAGCGACACCGAGTACAAGGGCCACATGCGCCGCTGCAGTCCCGAGGACCCGCAGTACGAGATCAGGTCCGATAAGACGGACCACGTCGCCATGCACAGGGCCGGCGCGCTGCATCGTATTCGCTGACCGAGAGCCAGTGCGTGGACGAGCCCGGCGAGATCTGGACGATCGGGCACTGGACCTGCCCGATCCCCGATTTTCTCGCGCCCCTCGACGAGCACCGGATCGAACTGCTCGTCGACGTGCGCGCCCACCCCGGCTCGCGCCGCAATCCGCAGTTCGGCTCCGACGCCATGTCGCAGTGGCTGCCGGAGAACGGCGTCGACTACCTGAGACTGCCCAGGCTCGGCGGGAGGCGGCAGCGCCAGACGGGTGTCGATCCTGTGGTCAACGCCGGCTGGAAGAACGCCAGTTTCAGGAACTACGCCGACTACACCCTCACGGATGAGTTCCGCCAGGGTCTCGAGGAGCTCACCGGGCTCGCTCGAGAGCGCCGCACGGCCATCATGTGCGGCGAGCCGATGCCCTGGCGGTGCCACCGCCTCCTGATTGCCAACGCGCTGAGCGCGCAGGGGTGGGCCGTCCACCACCTCATCGCCGGGCAGGCCGCGCGAGAGCACGTCCTCGGCCAGTGGGGCGCGACACCATCAGTCGAAGAGGACGGCCGCGTGACCTACCCGGAGCGGCCGGAGGAAGGAGCTCCCCGGGAACGCCGCTGAGTCACGGCGTCAGGGCCGTCCGGGTGCGGAGCCCTTGACACGGCGGATGATCGGAATCGAGTCGGCGAGCACGTCGCGGACCACGGTCGCCGACGTCGCCCCAGAGGAGTGGGGCGCCGTCTCGAACGAGCTCTGAACCGCCGCAGAACCGGAGGACGTCCGTCCACAACTGCGTGAAGCGGACCGCCAGTATCGGGCGGGGCGGAGATCCTGTCAATCCCGATCACAGTTCGGTGCGACGGGTGTGGAGTGGTGTCGCGTGCTCGCAGAGGCGAGACGGCGCGGGAGGAGACGATGCGAAACGGGCGACGCATGAGACGCGCGACGAGGAGCCACGCGATCGGCCGGTACGCGCGGGACGTCCGCACCGGCCGGCTGGAGCGGTCGCTGTCCGCACTCACGGCGGTGGGGGCGCTGGTCACGGCGGGGGAGATCTACTTCGAGCACGACAAGGCGAGCTTCGGGAACCGGTGGATGTGGGTCCCCGTCGCCCTCGGCCCGGTCGGCGCCATCGCGGGGCTGTCCGGCGTGGCGAGCAGGCGGGCCGCGAAGACGCTCCTCCCGATCGCGTCGGCCACGATCGTGGCGAACGGGCTGCAGGGCGCCTGGCTGCATGCGCGGGGCGTCGCGCAGAAGCCCGGCGGGTGGCACAACTTCCGCTACAACGTCGAGATGGGGCCGCCGCTGCTCGCTCCCCTCCTCGTGACGCTGGTGGGCGGCATGGGCCTCCTCGCCGCCGCACTGAGGCGGGAGAAGTGAGCGCCGGCAGCGGGACCGCGCGCGACGACCTGCCGGAGCGGTTCCCCGGCTTCCACGTCCTCGATCAGGCGCCGCATTGGGACGACGCGACCCGAGCCGTCGTGGAGGCGCGCACGGGCGGCCGGGAGGAGATCCGCTTCTTCGACACCAGGGAGGAGGGCACCGCGACCGCATTGTTCGACCTCCTCCTGGACCAGGATCCGCAGCACCGGCTGGTGCCGGTGACCGCGATGGTCGACGCGCGGCTCGCGGACGGGCAGACCGACGGCTGGCACTACGACTGCCTGCCCGAGGACGGAGAGGCCTGGCGGACGAGCCTCGCCGCGCTGGACGACGAGGCGCAGGAGCGGCATCAGCGGGCGTTCGCCGCGTGCGACGACTCCGCGAAGCGGGAGATCCTGGAGTCCGTCCGCGCCGGCGACGGCCTGTGGCGCGGCCTCGATCGTGCGTACCTGTGGAGCCTGTGGACGCGGTACGCCTGCACCGCCTTCTACAGCCACCCCGCGGCGTGGGACCAGATCGGCTTCGCCGGGCCAGCCTTCCCCCGCGGCTACAAGAACCTCGGCGTCGACCGGCGCGAGCCGTTCGAGGTCGCCGACACGCGCCCCGACGAGATGCCGCAGGTGCAGGCGCAGCGATGAGCACCGGCGTCAAGGATCGCAACGCGTCCGCCTGGCTGCTCATGCCGGACGGCTCCCGTGCCGAGCCCCGGCTGCTCGAGCGGATGCGGCGCTTCCGCGACGCCGACGAGGTCGACATCGCGATCGTCGGCTGCGGGGCGGGCGGATCGGTGCTGCTGCAGCGGCTGGCGCGGGCCGGCTGGAGCGCCGTCGGCTTCGACGCCGGCCCGTTCTGGGATCCGGCCCGCGACTGGGTGAGCGACGAGGCGGGCTCGCACCACCTGTACTGGACGGAACCGCGCCAGATCGGCGGTGCGGACCCGGTCCCGCTCGGCTCGAACAACTCCGGACGCGGGGTCGGCGGCTCGATGGTGCACTACGCCGGCTATGTGCCGCGCTTCCACCCGAGCGACTTCCGCACCCTGGAGATCGACGGCGTGGGCGCGGACTGGCCGATCGCCTACGACGGGCTCGCGCCGTACTACGCCGACCTCGAGCAGGAGCTGCCGGTGGCGGGGGAGGACTGGCCCTGGGGCGAGCCGCACCGCTATCCGCACCGCCCGCACCCGGTGTCGGGCAACGGCGAGGTGTTCCTGCGCGGAGCGCTCGCCGCCGGCGTCACGGCGAAGGTCGGCCCCGTCGCCATCACGAACGGCCGGTTCGGCCACCGCCCGCACTGCATCTACCGGGGATTCTGCCTGCAGGGATGCAAGGTGAACGCGAAGGCCTCTCCGCTGATCACCCACCTCCCCGACGCCATGGACCGCGGCGCCGAGATCCGCCCCGACAGCATGGTGACCTCGATCGGGATCCACCCGCGGACGGGCCGGGCAACGGGCGTGCACTACCTGAGGGACGGCGTCCCGAGGTTCCAGCGGGCCCGGATGGTCGCCGTCGCCGGATACTCGATCGAGACGCCGCGGCTGCTGCTCAACTCGACATCGCCGCGATTCCCGGACGGGCTCTGCAACGACTTCGACCTCGTCGGACGGTACCTCATGGTGCAGGGAGCGCCGCAGACCGCGGGCCGATTCCCGCAGGAGATCCGGATGTGGAAGGCGCCGCCGCCCGAGGTGAGCACGGAGGAGTTCTACGAGACCGATCCGGATCGGCCGTACAAGCGCGGCTTCTCGATCCAGACGGTCTCGCCCCTGCCGATCACCTGGGCCGAGCACGTCATCGCGCAGGGGCACTGGGGTGCGGATCTGCGCCGCTACGTGTCGGACTACGTGCATTGGGCGTGCCTCGGCGCGCTCTGCGAATTCCTGCCGCTGCCCGGCAACCGGGTGACGCTCGCAGACGAGAAGGACAGGTACGGCCTCCCCGTCGCGCACTTCTCCTACACGCAGTGCGACAACGACCGCGCCCTGCTCCGCGCCGCTCAGGCCGCGATGGAGCGGATCCTGGAGGCCGCGGGAGCGCAGGAGACCATGACCGTGCAGCGGTACGCGCACCTCGTGGGCGGCGCCCGGATGGCCCGCGACGAGCAGCACGGGGTGGTGGACGGCGACTGCCGATCCTTCGCCGTGCCGAACCTGCTGATCACGGACGGGAGCGTCCTGCCCACGCAGGGGAGCGCGAACCCGGCCCTCACCATCATGGCGGTCGCGGCCCGCGCGGCCGCCCGCCTGCGCGAACGACCGGAGCGGTGATCCGCGACGCGGATCCGATCCCCACGACAACCGCATACCGGCGACCGGCTCGGCAACAGGCTCGGCGTCAACCAGAACCACAACAAGGAGGGACATCATGGCGGCAACGGTCAGCGACTTCATCATCGAGCGCATCAGGGAGTGGGGCGTGCGCCGCGTCTTCGGATTCCCGGGCGACGGGATCGGAGAGTTCGACGGCGCCCTCGGCAAGGCGGAGCGGGCGGGGGAGGGACTCGAGTACATCCGCCCGACGCACGAGGAGGTCTGCGCCCTCATGGCGACGGCGCATGCGAAGTTCACCGGAGAGGTCGGCGTCTGCATCGCGACCTCCAGCCCCGGCGGCTTCCACATGCTCAACGGGCTGTACGACGCGAAGATGGACAACCAGCCGGTCGTCGCGATCGTCGGGCAGCAGGGGCTGAACTCCTTCGGCACGTTCACCCAGCAGGAGAGCGATCTGGAGCGCACCTTCGCGGACGTCGCCGCGTACGTGCAGACGATCGTCTCGCCCGAGCAGGCGCAGGCCGTCGTCGACACCGCCTTCCGCGTCGCGATCACCCGCAAGCAGCCGACCGTGATCGTCTTCCCGCACGACGTGCAGGGCATGAAGATGGTTCCGCCGGGGGCGGAGCTGTGGATGTCGCGCTCGAGCGCCGTCGCCCCCTCGACCGCGATCGCCCCGCCCGAGGAGCAGCTGCGCGCGGCCGCGGACATCATCAACGCGGGAGAACGCGTGAGCTTCCTGGTCGGCGCCGGAGCCACCGGGGCGACCGCCGAGGTGCTCGCGGCCGCGCGGCTCGCCGGCGCCGGCGTGATCACCTCCCTGCGCGGCAAGGACGTCGTCCCCGGCGACCTCCCCTTCCACACCCAGCAGCTGGGGCTGCTGGGCTCCCGGCCGAGCTACGAGCAGATGAAGGAGTGCGACACGCTCGTCCTGCTCGGGACGAACTATCCGTACGGGCAGTTCCTGCCGGCGACCGGTCAGGCCAGGGCGGTGCAGGTGGATCTCCGTCCAGAGCAGCTGGGGCTCCGCTATCCGACCGAGGTGAGCATCTGGGCCGACGTGAAGACGACGCTGCAGGCGCTCGTGCCGCTCCTACGGCAGAAGACCGACCTGTCGTGGCAGCAGGGGATCGCCGACAGCATGCGTGACTGGGACAAGGCGCTCGCGGTGCAGGCCGAGCAGACGTACTCGGACGGGGTGAACCCGCGCCGCCTGTACTCCGAGCTGAACTCGCGCCTGCCGGCCGGCGCGATCGTCACCGCGGACGCCGGCACGACTGCAGACTGGTACGGGCAGTACATCCGCATGCGCGAGGGCATGCGCGGCGACCTCTCCGGACGGCTGGCCACCATGCTCGCGGCCATGCCCTACGCCGAGGCGGCCAAGTTCGCCTATCCGGACCGGACCGTGGTGTGCACGATCGGCGACGGCGCCTTCCAGATGCTCGGCCTGAACGAGCTCATCACCGTCAAGAAGTACCTGTCGCGCTGGGAGGATCCGACCTTCATCGTGCTCGTCGTGCACAACGACGACCTCGCCCAGGTCTCCTGGGAGATGCGCACGGAGGACGGCAACCCGCTGTGGTCGACCTCGCAGGACGTCGAGTCGGTGGACTACGCCGGCTGGGCGCAGCTGCTCGGCTTCCAGGGGATCACCGTGACCAGGGACGACCACGTCGGCGCCGCCTGGGACGCGGCGTTCGCGCATCGCGGCGTCACCGTGATCGACGCGCACACCAGCCGCAACGTGCCTCCGCTGCCCCCGCACATCACGCTCGAGTTCGCCAAGAACGTCGGCGAGGCCCTGCTGAAGGGGGACCCGCAGAGCGCCGGGGTGATCAAGGACTCGGCCACGGCACTGTTCACGCAGGGGCTGGAGCGCGTCAAGGACGCGCTGCACCTCGATGGCGACGGCGAGAAGGGGCATGATGCGGACCGGCGCTGAGCCCACCGTCGACGCCATCCGCGCCGACCTGTTCCGGGTGCCGACGGCGACCGGGGCGCGGGAGCGTCCGGAGAGCGACGGCACCCTCACCTGGAACGCGACCGGGGTCCTCGTCGTGCGGCTCACCGCGGGCGGCGCCACCGGCCTCGGGTACGCCTACACGTCGCCCGCGGCGCTCGCCGTCGTGGAGCACACGCTGTGGGAGGCCGTCCGCGGCAGGGATCCGCTGGACACCCGGGGCGCGTACCGGGCCATGGCCCGTGCGGTGCGGAACGCGGGCTGGGCCGGCGTCGCGGCCGGCGCGATCAGCGCACTCGACATCGCCCTGCACGACCTTGCCGCCCGGATGCTGGACGTGTCCCTGACCGGCCTCCTCGGCGGCGGCCGGATGAGCGTCCCCGCGTACGGCAGCGGAGGATTCACCGACTACTCCGACGACGAGCTCGCGGAGCAGCTGGGCTCGTGGGCGGCGGCAGGACTCCGCGCCGTCAAGATGAAGATCGGATCCCGCCCCGCGCAGGATCTGCATCGGGTGCAGGTGGCGCGCGAGGCGATCGGCGACGGCACCGAGCTCTTCGTCGACGCGAACGGGGCCTACCAGCGCAAGCAGGCGCTCGCCCAGGCCGAGCGCTTCGCCGCCGAGGGGGTGACCTGGTTCGAGGAGCCGGTCTCGAGCGACGATCGCGAGGGGCTGCGGCTGCTGCGGGATCGGGTGCCCGCGCCGATCCGGATCGCCGTCGGCGAGTACGCCTACACGCCCGCCGACTTCCGCGATCTGCTCCGGGACGGCGCGGTGGACGTGCTGCAGGCGGACGCCACCCGCTGCGGCATCACCGGGTTCGGCGTCGCGGCGGCCCTGTCCCGGGCGTTCGGCGTCCCGCTGAGCGCGCACACGGCGCCGGCGCTGCACGCGTCCGTGTGCGCCGCCTACGACGAGGTGCTCAACATCGAGTACTTCCACGATCACGTGCGCATCGAGGGCCTGTTCTTCGACGGCGGCCCGTTCCTCGTCGACGGCGATCTCGTGCCCGACCCGACCGCACGAGGGCACGGCCTCCTGCTCAAGGAGCCGGACGCGGAGCCGTACCGCACCGGCCGGTTCGTCGCCGGCGGTGGCGGCAGCGGGTGAGATCGGGCGGTCGCGGCGCCNCCCGGCGGGCCGGTTCGGCGACGTTCCGCCCCGCGGGAATGCGGATATCGGATGCGCAACGGAAGGAGATTCGGATGGACCTGGACGGCGAGTGCGTGGTGGTGACCGGAGGCAACAGCGGGATCGGGGCGGCGATCGTGCGGGCGGTGGCGGCGGCGGGCGCCGCGGTGATCATCGACTACCGCGCGCGCCCCGAGGACACCGCCGACCTGGTGCAGGAGATCACGGGCGCCGGCGGCAGGGCGGTCGGCGTCGAGGCGGATGTCAGCACACCGGCAGGGATCGACGAGCTGGTCTCCGCAGCGGTCGATCATTTCGGACGGCTGGACGCGTTCGTGAACAACGCGGGGATCGAGAAGCGGCACAGCATCCTGGAGGTCACCGAGGACACCTTCGATCAGGTGATCGCGGTGAACCTGCGGAGCGCCGTGTTCGGAACCCAGCGTGCCGCGCAGCGCTTCATCGAGCAGGGCACCGGCGGCGTGGTGATCAACGTGTCGTCCGTGCATGAGGACTGGCCCATGCCGGGCAATCTGAGCTACTGCGTCTCGAAGGGCGGCATGCGCATGCTCGCCCGCACGGCCGGAGTGGAACTGGGGCCGCACGGCGTCCGCGTGGTCAACGTCGCCCCCGGCGCGGTGAACACCCCGATCAACGAGCAGACCATGAAGGACGACGCCCTGCGGCACAAGCTCGAGGGAACCATCCCGCTCGGCAGGGTGGCCGACCCCGCGGAGATCGGCGACGTCGTCGCCTTCCTCATCTCGGAGAAGGCCCGGTACGTGACCGCGACGACCGTCTTCGTCGACGGCGGGATCATGCAGGGAAGCACCGGCCTGTGAGCGTGCGGCGCATCGAGGACTACGCCCTGATCGGCGACCTGCACACGGGCGCGATGGTGTCCGTCACGGGATCCGTGGACTGGCTCTGCTTGCCCCGGTTCGACTCGGCGGCCTGCTTCGCCGCGATGCTGGGCGACGAGTCGGCGGGACGATGGCGGATCGCCCCGCGCGGCGCCGAGCGCTGCACCCGGCGGCGCTACCGCGGCGACACGCTGATCCTGGAGACCGAGTGGGACGGCCCGGACGGGGAGGTCCGCGTGACGGACTTCATGCCCGTCCGGGATCACGCCGCGGATCTGGTGCGGATCGTGGAGGGCGTCTCCGGCGAGGTGCCGATGGAGATGGATCTGGCGCTGCGTTTCGACTACGGGCACGTCGTGCCATGGGTGACGGCCACCGACGGAGGCGCCCATGCGGTCGCCGGCCCCGACGCCGTTCTCGTCACCAGCGACGTCCCGATGCGCGGGCAGGACCTGCGCACGGTGGCCGACTTCACGATCCGCGCGGGGGAGCGGGTGAGCGTCGTGCTCACCTGGTTCCCGAGCCACGAGCGGCAGCCCGTCCCCGCCGACCCGGACGAGGCCCTGCGCCAGACCGAGTCGTTCTGGACCCGGTGGAGCGCCCAGAGCACCGCGTACGGGCCGCACCGCGACGCGATCCAGCGCTCGCTGATCACGCTCAAGGCGCTCACGTACGAGCCCACCGGCGGGATCGTCGCCGCCCCCACCACGTCACTGCCCGAGCAGCCGCAGGGGCCGCGCAATTGGGACTACCGGTTCTGCTGGCTCCGCGACGCGACCCTCGCCCTGCAGTCGCTCATCACCGCCGGCTACATCGACGAGGCCAAGGCGTGGCGGGACTGGCTGCTCAGGGCGGTCGCCGGGAATCCGGCGCAGCTGCGCATCATGTACGGCCTCGACGGCCGCCGACGGCTGCCGGAGGAGACCCTGGACTGGCTGCCCGGGTTCGACGGCGCCACCCCCGTCCGGATCGGGAACGCCGCCTCCGACCAGCTGCAGCTGGACGTCTGGGGCGAACTGCTCGACGGCCTCGCCCTCACCAGGGGCACCATCGGGGCCGGCGACGACGCGTGGGCGGTGCAGCGCGCGCTGCTGCAGCACCTCGGCGAGATCTGGGATCAGCCGGACAACGGCCTGTGGGAGATGCGCGGCCCGCGCCGGCACTTCACCCACTCCAAGGTCATGTGCTGGGTGGCAGTGGACCGGATGGTCAAGAGCGCCCGCCAGGACAAGCTGTCCGGCAGCGTCCGCACCTGGGAGCGGCTGCGCGCCAGGATCCGGCGGGACATCCTGGAGCACGGCTACAACGCATCCATGAACTCGTTCGTGCAGTGCTACGGATCCAAGCAGCTCGACGCCTCGCTGCTGCTGATCCCGCGTGTCGGCTTCCTGCCGCCCGACGATCGGCGCGTGCTCGGGACGATCGAGGCGATCCAGCGCGATCTCACCGAGGACGGGCTCGTGCTCCGGTACCGCCCGGAGAAGAGCGACGACGGGCTGCCCGGTACCGAGGGGGTGTTTCTGGCGTGCTCCTTCTGGCTCGTCGACGCGCTGATCGGGGCGGGCCGGCGTGACGAGGCGGAGGAGCTGTTCACCCGCCTGCTCGCTCTGCAGAACGACGTCGGCCTGCTGAGCGAGGAGTGGGACGTGCGCGGAGCGCGCCAGCTGGGGAACATGCCGCAGGCGTTCAGCCATTTCGCCCTGGTCCGCGCGGGCTACCACTTCCTGGCCGGCGGCACGTCCACCACCGAGGACCGCATCCCCGTCGACACGTCGAAGAAGCCGGACGGCGCCGGGGGCGGCCGCTGAGGCGGTTCAGGCGCTCCTGGCGTACCGGAGCAGCAGCTCGTCGCCGGACGCCAGGATCGCGGCGAGGCGCATCGGCGTGGGCAGGGCCTCGGGGTCGTGTGCGATCCGCGGCGCGGATCCCGCCTCCACCGTGGGGGCGAGCGTGAGGCACAGCTCGTCGACGGCGCCCGCGGCGAGGAAAGCGCCGAACAGGGTGGGGCCGCCCTCGGCGTGGATGCGGGCGTGTCCGCGGTTCTCCAGGTCGCGGCGCACAGCCCACGGGTCCACGGCGGTCCGGCCCGCGTCCACGATGTCGGCGACCTCGCCGAGGACCTTCCTGCGGGTTTCCGGGGCGCTCGCCGCGGTGTACACGATCGGCCGGACCGGGGCCTCGGCGAAGATCGCCGAGGCCGGGTCGAGGTCGAGTCGTCTCGTGACGAGGGCGAACGCGGGCTGCGGGCGCAGACCGTGCGCGCGGCGCCAGGCGACCGCGTCATCGGCGAGCCTCATCGCGCCGTATCCCTCGACGCGCGCGGTCCCGGCGCCGAGCAGCACGACGTCCGCCCAGCGGCGCAGGAGCTCGAAGACCCGCCGGTCGGCGGGGTCGCCCAGACCGCCCGAGCGGCCGTCCCTCGTCGCCGCGCCGTCGAGGCTGGAGATGAAGTTCATCCGCAGCCACGGCGAGGGCGGCGGCCGGTACGCGGCCAGGAGCTGCTGGTCGGTGAGGTCCCGCGCCGGCTCCGGCCAGATCGCGTCGATCGCGGCGCTCATCCCGCACCCACCGCCGTCGCGTCCGCCGGCGACCGGAACCCGTAGGCGGCGAAGGGCTCGACGGTCCCGGCGGCGAGCCGCTCCAGGACCGCGCGCTCGTGCGGAGGCATGCGCGCGGGCAGCGCGGCGAGCGGGAACCAGGCGATCTCCGCGCACTTGTCCGGCTCGGCGATGCGGGGAGCGCCGTCCCAGCGCTCGGCCGTGAAGAACCAGTCCACCCGCTGTTCCCGCGCGTCCGCCGTGCCGTCGGTGCGCTGCAGCACGGTCAGCGGGATCAGCGCTTCGGGCGCGAGCACGACCGCGAGCTCCTCCGCGGCTTCGCGGCAGGCCGTCGCCGCGGCGCTCTCACCGGGCTCGACGTGGCCGGCGACGGCCGCCGCCCACGTGCCGTCCATGTAACCGGTGTTCTGCCGCAGCTGCAGGAGCACCTCGTCGCCGCGGCGCAGGTAGACGTAGGCGGCGGGGATCAGGGCGAAGGGCTCGCGCATCAGCACTCCTCCTCGCCCGTCACGCCCCGGTCCCGTCCGGCGGGGTCCGCCTGGCCGCGGCCGACCGGCTCGGGATGCACGATGACGCAGCAGCGGCCGTCCCCGGGGGCGAGCTCGGCGCGAGCCGGGTCGTCGCCGGATCCCTCGAGGGCACCGCCGATGAAGGCCCTGTTGAGCGTGCAGACCAGACCGCGATGGTCCGCCATGACGCTGTGGAACGGGCAGTTGCGCAGGATGAGGTCGTCGTCCGCCGTGACCTCGGGCTCGTATCCGGCGGCGGAGAGCGCGGAAGGGATGTCCGAACCGGCCTGACCGAGCGCACGGCCCTCCGTCTCCGCCGCAGCGGTCAGCGCGGCGCGGAACCGCTCCGAGGAGTCGGCGTCGGCCGCGGTCGCCAGGATCTGCGCGAGCAGGCTGTAGTTGCGCGGCGGCAGGGTGACCGTCAACTCGCGCGGGCTGCGGGCGTAGTGCTTCGCGGGGCGACCGGCGCCGGGTCCGGTCCGTCCGTTCACCCGGGCGCGGCTGACGGTGAGGAGCCCGGCGTGCGCGAGTTTGTCGAGGTGATAGGCCGCGAGGGTGCGGCTGATGCCCGTGGCGTCGGCGGCGGCCTCGCGGGTCACCGGATGCGGCTGGGCGGAGACGAAGTCGTAGAGCCGCCGGCGCATCTGGTCCGCCAGGAGCCCGACGTCGCCGAGGTCTCCGCGAGGGGTCGGTGCGTTCATCCGGTCCGCTCCCTTCTGTTGAGTCGATTCTAAAGCAAACCGATCTTGACGAGCACTGCTGTGGGCTGTCATTCTAAAAGATATTGAGACTCTGGTTAGAGGAGCGGATCATGTTCGAGAGTGCGGAAAGATGACGGCCCTGTCGTCGCTGCGGGAGATCTCCGATCCCGCGAGGGCGCGTCATGACGGCCGCGAGCCGGAGAAGGACCTGGCGCGTGCCGAGCTCGCCGCCGAGGAGTTCCTGGACGCGCTGGGCATGGACCTGTCCTCGGAGCATCTCAGAGCCACCCCGCGCCGGATGGCGCAGGCGTGGGCGGAGATGCTCACCCCGAGGCCCTTCGACCTCACGACCTTCCCCAACGAGGAGGGCTACGACGAGCTCGTGATGGTGCGGGACATCCCGGTGCGCTCGGTCTGCGAGCATCACCTGCTGCCGTTCACCGGTCGCGCCTGCGTCGGCTACCTGCCGGGCGAGCGCATCGTCGGGCTGTCGAAGCTCGCACGGATCGTGGAGCACTTCGCGTGTCGCCCGCAGACGCAGGAGCGCCTGACCAAGCAGGTCGCCGACTGGCTGCAGTCCGACCTCGCTCCGCAGGCGGTCGGGGTCGTCATCACCGCCGAGCACTCCTGCATGATCCTCCGCGGTGCGCAGGCGATCGGATCCCGCACCGTGACGTCCACGCTCCTGGGCAGACTGCGGGACGACCCGCGATCCCGGCAGGAGTTCCTCAGCCTGTGCGGCACCACGGTCACCGGCTGAGCAGACGGGAAGACGAAGGAGAACTCATGGAAGCAGTGCAGAACGTCGTCATCGTCGGGGGCGGCCTCGCCGGCGGGAAAACCGCCGAGGCGCTGCGGGAGCAGGGCTACGCGGGGAGGATCGACCTGATCGCCGCCGAGGACCATCTGCCGTACGAGCGGCCGCCGCTGTCCAAGCAGTACCTGGCCGGGAAGACCCCGTTCGAGGAAGCCGTGCTGCACCCCGAATCCTGGTACCGGGAGAACCAGGTCACCGTGCACCGGGCGACCAGGGCGACCACGATCGACACCGCGGGCCACCGCGTGACCCTGGACGACGGCACCGCCCTGCCGTACGACAAGCTCGTCCTCGCGACCGGATCGACCGTGCGGCGCCTTCCGCTGGAAGGGGCCGATGCGAGCAACGTGCACTATCTCCGCACCGTGGAGGACTCCGACCGGATCAGGGACGTGTTCGGCGAGGGCAGGCGGCTGACGATCGTCGGCGGCGGGTGGATCGGCCTGGAGGTCGCCGCGGCGGCGCGGGAGGCCGGAAACACGGTCACCATCCTGGAAGCCGCGGAACTGCCGCTCGTGGGGGTGCTCGGGGCCGACATCGCCGCGGTCTTCGCCGAGCTGCACGCCGCCCACGGCGTGGACCTGCGCACCGGGGTGCGTCTCGCGCGCTTCGTCACGTCCGAGGGCAGGGTCGTGGCCGCAGAGCTGGACGGCGGCGAGCGCATCGAGACGGACGCCGTCGTGATCGGCGTCGGCGTCGCTCCCGCGGTCGGCCTCGCCGAGCAGGCCGGTCTTGCGGTCGACAACGGCGTGCTGGTCGACGCGTCGCTGCGCAGCAGCGATCCCGACGTCTACGCGGTCGGCGACATCGCGAACCACGACCATCCGGTCCTGGGGCGCCGGGTGCGGGTGGAGCACTGGGCGACCGCGCTGAACCAGCCGGCGGCGGCCGTGGCCGCGCTGCTCGGCGGCGATGCCTGGTACACCGAGCTGCCGTACTTCTTCAGCGACCAGTACGAACTCGGCTGCGAGTACATCGGCTACGCGCCCCCGGGATCCTACGACCGGGTGGTCGTGCGCGGGGACCTGCCAGGGCGGGAGTTCGTGGCGTTCTGGCTCGACGACGCGGACCGCATCGTGGCGGCGATGAACGTGAACGTGTGGGATGTCGTCGACGAGATCAAGCCGCTGATCGCCGGCCGCAAGAGCGTCGACGCGGACCGCATCACCGACCCCGGCGTGCCCTATGCGCAGCTCTGAGGCGACGACCGCCCCGGGGTCCTCTGCACCGGCCTCCTCTGCACCGGCCTCCTCTGCACCGGCCTCCTCTGCACCGGCTCCCTCTGCACCGGCTCCCTCTGCGGAAGGGGCCGCGCATCCGCTCGACCTCCGGAACCGGGTGACGGTGATGGCGGTGATCAACCGCACGCCGGACTCCTTCTACGACCGGGGGTCGACCTTCCTCCTGGACCGGGCGGTGGAGCGATCGCTCTGCGCGCTGGACGCGGGAGCGGACTGGCTCGACATCGGGGGAGTGCCGTTCGGCCGCGGACCGGCGGTGTCGCCCGCGGAGGAGATCGACAGGGTCGTCCCGGTCGTCGAGGCCGTCCTGCGGGAGCGCCCGGAGGCGGTGATCTCAGTCGACACCTACCGAGCCGACGTCGCCGACGTGGCCGCGGCCGCGGGCGCGCGTGTGATCAACGACACCAGCGGTCTCGTCGACCCCCGGATGACCGCGGTCGTCGCGCGCCGAGGCGCCTACGCGGTGCTCTGCCACAGCGCCGGCCGTCCGCGCGAGGAGAAGCCGCTCGCCCGCTACCACGACGTGGTGGCCGAGGTGCGCGCCTTCCTGCAGGATCGGGTCGCGCTCGCCGAAGCCGCCGGGATCCCGAGGGATCGGCTCATCGTCGACCCCGGGCACGACCTGGACAAGAACACGCTGCACTCGCTCGAGCTCACCCGCCGCCTGGGGGAGCTCGCGGAGCTCGGACTGCCGGTGCTCGCGGCCGTGTCGAACAAGGACTTCATCGGCGAGGCCGTGGACCGGCCGCAGGGCGAGCGCGTGTACGCGTCGATCGCCGCGATGACGGCGTGCATCCTCGCGGGGGCGCGCATCGTGCGGATGCACGACGTCGTGGCCGCCGTCGACGCCGCGCGCATGTCGGAGGCGATCCTCGGCCTGCGCCCGCCCGCCCGCGTGGAGCACAACACTCATCCGACGCGCAACGTCTGATCCGGTGACCGCCGCCAGGGTCCGGCATCCGGGCATCGCTCCCTGCCGGTATGCCTGACGGGCTACCACTCGCTGCGGTCCTGAGCCGCCTGCAGGTCGCGGTAGGCGCGTTCCACGTCGCGCGTCACGGTGCCGCCGCGGTGCAGGATCTCGCGCGGGAACCAGGCCCAGAGCAGGAAGCGCCGCACACGCGCGGGCCCGGGTTCGCCGGTGCGCCCGACGTGCGGCGCGGCCGCGGAGCTGCTCACGCGGACGCGGAAGGAGGATTCGGAGGCGGTGATCTCGGTCATGTCCGCAAAGTTACGATGCATAAGATCCCGCCACCAGATGGCGGAAGGACTGTTGCCGTAAAGATCCCGCCAGTACACTCGGAGACATGCTGCACAGCATCGCGCTTCCGGTCATCGACGGGCTCGCCGTCTTCGAGTTCGGGCTTCTCACCGAGGTCTTCGGACTCGATCGCAGCGTGTACTCCGACGTTCCCGCCTTCGACTTCCGGGTCTGCGGGCTCGAGGCGGGACGGCCCGTGACCACGCAGGTGGGCGCCCAGGTCATTCCGGCGCACGGGCTCGACGTGATGGAGCACGCCGACGTCATCGCGGTGCCCGCGGCCCGGGTGCGGCCCGCGGAGGAGTACCCCGCCGAGCTGCTGGACGCGCTGCGCCGCGCCGCCGACCGGGGGGCCATCATGCTGAGCGCCTGCTCCGGGGCCTTCCTGCTCGGTGCGGCCGGTCTGCTCGACGGCCGGCCGTGCACCACGCACTGGCGGTACGCCGAAGAGCTGCAGCAGCGCTATCCCAGCGCCCGCGTCGACCCGGACGTGCTGTTCGTGGACGACGGGAACCTGGTCACGAGCGCGGGCACGGCGGCGGGCATCGACGCCAGCCTGCACCTCGTTCGGCGCGAGCTGGGCAGCGCCGTGGCGAACGTGATCGCCCGCAACATGGTCGTGCCGCCGCAGCGCGACGGAGGCCAGCGGCAGTACATCAGCCGGCCGGTTCCCGAGGCGGAGTGCGATGCGCTCGTCGACGTGCTCGCGCACATGAACGACCGGCTGGCCGAGCAGCACTCCGTCGCCTCTCTCGCCCAGCGCGCGCACATGTCCACCCGCACCTTCGCGCGGCGCTTCGTCGCCGAGACCGGCGTGACGCCCATGCAGTGGCTGACCGCGCAGCGTGTGCTGCAGGCGCGGCTGGCGCTCGAGACGACGGACGCGTCGATCGAGGAGATCTCGGCCTCCGTCGGCTTCGGCAGCGCCACGCTCTTCCGCCACCACTTCACCCGCGAGGTCGGGATCGCGCCGAGCGCGTACCGGCGGTCGTTCGCGCGGGCGGACGCGGATCCTCTCCTCGTCGGGTAGCACAGCGCGCTCCGATCCCAGGGGATTCACAGCTTCGCCCGGCGTCACTTCCACGCCGTCACCCACTCCTGGTAAGTGAGGCTCGCCGACAGCGAGCACCGCTGTCGTGAGGGGGCATGCATGGGCGAGGACGGCTGGATCGCCGGCGAGCCGGTCCTCGCGCGACGTCCGCTGCGGCTCGGAGCGGCGTGGTCGCTCGAGGTCATCCGGGACGTGGTCGAACGCGAACTCGAACTCGAACCCGAGGCGCTCCGCGATCCACGGCGATGGGATGCGATGATGGATCCGCCGGCGAGGTCCTCGTCCGAGGACTCCCGCTCGGGAGGATGACGCCGGCTCGTCTCGCCGACCGGGCGCGGCTCGCAGGAGGACGAATGACGGACGCCCGCACGGATGCGGAGCTGCTCTCGGCCGTCCGCGGCGGGGACGCCGGCGCCTTCCAGGCGCTGTGGGAGCGCCACTTCGACGCCGGGCTCCGCTGTGCGCGGCGGATCCTTCCGGCCCGGGCGGAGGATCTGGTCTCGGAATCCTTCCTCGCCATCTACCGGCAGCTGACGCTCGTGCGCAACGGCCCGGAATCGGCCTTCCGCGCCTACCTGCGAGCCGTGATCCGAAACACCGCGGTGCACTGGCGCAACGAGGCCGAGCACGTCGTCGACACCGATGAGGTCGTGCAGATCGACTGGCGGGACGGGCTCAGCGCGCTGGAACGGGAGGCCGATTCGGCGGACGTCGCCGCGGCGTTCGCACAGCTGCCGGAGCGCTGGCAGCGCGTGCTCTGGCTCGCCGAGGTCGCCGAGGTCAGCCGCACCGAGATCGCCCGCGAGTTAGGGATCACCCCGAACGCGGTGTCCGCGCTGCAGCGCCGCGCCCGCACCGGGATGAAGTCGCGGTGGCTGGCCAGGCAGGTCCCCGCTGCGCTGCGTGAGGATCCCGCGCACATCGCCCGGCTTCTCCCGCAGCATCTCGCCGCACCGGGGAACGCGACGCTGGCCGCCCAGGTCGCGGCACACATCGTCGCCTGCGTCACCTGCGCGGATCTGCTCCACGGGATGCGAGGCGCGGCCGGCCGGGTGCAGGGCAGAGCGCTGTCCGCGGCGCTGCTCGGCGCGGTCGGGATCGGCCTCCCCGTGACGGCGGCCCTCACTCCGGCCCCGGCCGCGGCGGCAGTCCTCACGGCTGCGGGAGCCGGGGCGATGGCGCGGCTCGCCGCGGCCGGGATCGCGGCCGCGCTGCTCGGCGCGGTGGTGCTGCCCGCTTCGGAGTCGCAGGCACCGCAGACCGCGCCCCCGGCTGTCGCGGCGACCCCGTCGGCTCCTGCTCCGCTGGTCGCTCCCACGGCGTCGGAGGCTGCGGGCCCCGACCCGGCGCCCGGACGTCCCGCCGCGCCGCCACCGGACCCGGTCCGGGCGAACGCGCCTCCGCAGGCCGCGCCCGCGCCGCTGCCGACAGCACCGGCACCGACGACGGTCCCGCGGACGCTGACGATCACGGCAGGCATCGCTCCGGTCATCCAGGCGAACGTCGGCCTGTCGGCACCGGACGGCTCGCCCGGATCCGTTCAGGCGTCCCTGACCGTCCCCGCGCTGACCCAGGTGGCCGGCGCCGCGGGGCTGACGACCTCGCCGGGCGGCGTGCTCGGATCGACCGTGTCGATCGTGGACCAGCTCGTGACGCCGCTCACGGGGCCTTGACGTCTCCTCAGTGCTGGGAGAGGTAGAGCACGCCGATGCCGACGACGACCACCGCGACGAGGATCATCCCCCAGACCGGCGCGCCGTACACCTCCCTGAGCAGCCAGGGCGTCCGGTAGTCGGCGCGATTGCGGCGCCGGCCGCGCTGACGGTTCATGACGTCCGCCCCTGATCGACGACGAGGTCCTCCGGTGCTGTCCCCATACGCCGATGCAAGCACGCCGCCCCAGGCAACCGCTGTGAATCGTCCCCCTCGGATCGCCGGCCCGACTGCCGGCCCGGGGAACAGCGAGGCGACGCGCGACGTTGCACTCGGGCGTGGAGTTCCTCGACAGCATCGTGATCGGAGCAGGGCAGGCGGGGCTGTCGGCCTCGTATCACCTGCGGCGCCTGGGCGTCGCGCACGTCGTGCTCGACGCGGACGCGGCACCGGGCGGCGCCTGGCAGCATCGCTGGGACGCGCTCACGATGCAGGACGTGCACGGCGTCGCCGAACTGCCCGGCTCGGTCCCGCCGCCGCGGACGACCGCACGGGCGAATCGCGCCGTGCCGGCGTATTTCGGCGGGTACGAGCGGGCGCACGGCCTTCCGGTGATCCGACCGGTGCACGTGGATCGCGTCGACGACGAAGACGGGATCCTGGCCGTCCACGCCGGAGAGCGCATCTGGCTGTCACGCACGCTGATCAACGCGACAGGGACCTGGACCCAGCCGTTCCTGCCGCACTATCCGGGGATGGAGACCTTCCTCGGCGAGCAACTGCACACGGTCGACTATCCGGGTCCGGAGCACTTCCGAGGCAAGCGGGTGCTCGTGGTCGGCGGCGGGGCGTCGGCGGTGCAGTTCCTCGGCGCGCTCGCCCCGCTCACCGACGTGCTCTGGGCGACGCGCACCCCGCCGGTGTGGCGGACCGGCGACTTCACGCCCGAGGCGGGCGCGGCCGCGGTCGCCCTCGTCGAGCAGCGGGTCGCGCAGGGGCTTGCGCCGCAGAGCGTGGTCAGCGTCACCGGGCTCATGCTGCGTCCGCAGGAGCAGGAGGCGGCGCGGCTCGGCGTCTACGACGCGCGCCGCCCGATGTTCCAGCGCATCGAGCCGGACGGCGTGCGCTGGGCCGACGGATCCTTCGAACCAGTGGACGCGATCCTGTGGGCGACCGGGTTCCGTCCCGCGATCGGGCACCTCGCGCCGCTGCGCCTGCGCAGCGAACGCGGCGGGATCCAGCTGGACCGCCACGGGCGCGGCACGACGGCGGTGAAGGATCCGCGGATCCAGCTCGTCGGGTACGGGCCGTCCGCGAGCACGATCGGGGCGAACCGCGCCGGTCGGACGGCCGCCAGGGGAGTGCAGCGCCGGCTCGCGGCGCACGAGCATACCCTGACCTTCACCGGTCCCTGACCTTCCCCGGTCCTTAGCCTTCCCCGGTCCTTAGCCTTCCCCGGTCCTTAGCCTTCCCCGGTCCCTAGCCTTCCCCGGTCCCTGAGCCTGTCGAAGGGACGCGTGCCGGCGTGCGCCCGACGAGGGCTCGGCCTCCACCGCGCGCCGGATCGGCCTCAGCGGATGACCCGGATCGACCCCGTCAGCGTGCGGGGGGAGACGGGGCGGGTGATCCGCAGCGCGTCCGCGAACAGGGCGCCGACCTTGGTGCCGATGCACAGGCTCACGAAGACGAGCGGCGCAGCGGCGAGCGCCTGGGCGTCGAACGACGCCAGGGCGACCAGGCCGACGGTCCCGGGGACGAGCAGCAGGAACGCCGGCTGGAACGACACCGTCGCCGGCACTGCGAGCGTGACCCGCTCCAGGACACGCGCGGCCAGGAACAGCAGCCCCGCGGTCACCCCGGTCGCGACCGTGCTGCCCGTGTAGGGGCTCAGCAGCGCGAGAGCGGCGTAGGTGCAGATCATCACGATCACGGTGGCGACGGTGAGCCGGAACCCGGCGCCGAAGCTCAGCCCGATGCCGATCGCGAGCACCACGACCCCGAGCCAGGACAGCCAGAACGGCGGCACGGCCTCCCAGCCGCTGTGCCCCGTCACCAGCGACGTCTCGCCGACCAGCGCAGCCGAACGCGGATCCACCCTCAGGCCGGTCACGGCGGCGCCGGTGAAGATGCCGGCGGCCATGAACCCGAGCATGATCAGGCCGTAGATCAGCCGTGATGCGCCGGTCACGATGTCGGCCGCCGTGAGCTCGAGCAGCGCGTTCGTGATGAGCGCGCCCGGCACGAGCAGAGCGACCGGCGCGCACACCGCGAACAGCGGCACGGCGCCGAAGCCCAGGCGATCGGCGACGACGCCGACGATGAGGGTGGACACCAGGGCGGCGACGAACGGGATCACCGCCGCCGCGGCCCTGACCCGATCGGTCATCACGACGATCGCGGCCACGAGCGCGCCGACGAGCAGGGCGAGCAGCACCGCCCACCACGGGCAGCGGAACAGCAGCGCGAGACCGGCGGCGAGCAGCGCCCCGCCGAGGGTGCGCTCGAGTCCGGGGTGGCGGCGCCTGATGCCGCGGATGTGCGCGATGTGCGCGGGCACCTGGTCGAGGCCGACGTTGCCCGCCTCGAGCCGGCGCGCCAGGCGGGAGGCGTGCGCGGTCTGGCGGAAGGTGAGATCGAATCCCTCCCCGGCGGCGATCGTCGTCGCACCCGGGATCCCCGGCCGGTTGACCAGGACGTGCTCGGGGAGCACCGCGAAGGCGAGGCCCTCGCCCGGCGCGGTGGCGTCGCGGGCGCGTTCGAGCGTGCCGCGCACATCGGTCACGGACACGCCCGCGTCGAGCAGCAGGGCACCGAGATCGCCGAGCGCGACGTCGACGCTGACGGATTCAGAAGGGGACATCACTGAAATCGTAGGGCGTGGCACGCCTGCGTCCGCACCGGTGTCGTCCAGGTGGCGAACCTACGCTGGACGGCATGCGAACACGGGCGGGAGCACACGGCACCCGCGCGCCCAGGGCAAGGCGCGCGGCGATCGCGGCCGCCCTGCTCGCGGCGCTGCTCGCAGCGACGGCCTGCGCTCCGGCCGGGCCCCGGCCCGCCGCCTCCTCGCACGCGCCGAGCCCGTCCGCGCCGGCGGCGCGGCAGCGATCCTCCCCGGCGGAGCGCGTGCAGGCGATCGTCGACCGGATGGACCTGCGGCAGCGGGCTGCGGCGGTGGTGATGGGGAACGTGCCTGGCACGGATCCGGCGCAGCTGAGGACCGCGATGAGCGGCGGAGGCGGCGGATTGATCCTGATGGGATCGAACGTGCCCGGCACGCCGGACGGTCTGCATGCGTTGACCTCCGCGCTCACGGCGGATCCTGCACTGCCGCCGCTGATCGCGACGGACGAGGAGGGCGGCGACGTGGTGCGGCTGCCCTGGGACGACCAGCCCGGCGCGGACGTCCTCAAGTCCCAACCGCCCGGCGCCGCGCAGACGGCGTTCGCCGCGCGCGGTCGGCTCCTGCAGGCCGCCGGGGTCACGGTCAACTTCGGCATCGTCGCCGACGTCCCGCAGGGGCCGGACTCGTTCATCTACGACCGCTCCTTCGGCACCGATCCGGCGGCAGCGGCGGATCGGGTGGCCGCGGCGGTGCGCGGCGAGGCTCCGTTCGTGCGCAGCACCCTCAAGCACTTCCCCGGGCACGGCGCGGCCGAGGGCGACTCGCACCACGGCATCCCGAGCACCGGCATGGACCTCGCCACCTGGCGCGCGCAGGTCGCGCCGCCGTTCCTGGCCGGGATCCGCGCCGGGGCGCCCGTGGTGATGATGGGGCATCTCGCGTACACGGCGGTGGACGCCGAGCCCGCGTCGCTGTCGCCGCGCTGGCACGAGATCCTGCGGCACGACCTCGGGTTCCGCGGCGTCATCGTCAGCGACGACCTGAACATGCTCACCGATTCCGGCGTGCCCGCGTACGCCGACGTGGTGGCCGACGCCGTGCGCTCGGTGGCGGCAGGCAGCGACCTCGTGCTCGCGCTCGGCGGAGCGGGACCGGACACCGCGCAGAAGATCGCCGACGGCCTGGCCGCCGCCGTGCAGCGCGGAGACCTGCCCGCATCGAGGCTGGCCGACGCGGTCTCGCACGTGGTGGCGCTGCGACTGCAGAGCGCGACCGCGGGCTGAGCCGTCGCGGCTGCGGCGTCTTGCGTTCTCCCGCGCGTCCTGTCGTCGCGCGCCGCTCGCTCAGCGACCGGTGCCGGTCCCCGACCAGGCCTCGAGGATCCGGTGACGCAGCGCGTTGCCGCGCTCGGCGAAGCCGCGCTGCCGGCGCACATACTCGGCCTTGCCCTCCGCGGTCTCTATCCGCACCGGCACGACGCCCCATGCCGACAGATCGTAGGGCGCGGCCTCCATGTCGAGGATCCGGATGTCGCGGGCGAGCTCGAAGGCGTCCAGCAGGATCTCGCCGGGCACGAGCGGCCCGAGCTTCATCGCCCACTTGTACAGGTCCATCCCGGCGTGCAGGCAGCCGGGCTGTTCCAGCAGCGGCTGGGTCTCGCGGGTCGGGGCGAGCCGGTTGCGCGGCACGGCCTCGGGGGTGAAGAAGCGGAACGCGTCGATGTGCGTGCAGCGCAGCTCGCCCTGCTCGACCACGGCGTCGGTGCCGGCCTGGCCGAGCCGCAGCGGCGCCGCGTGCCGGTGCTCGGGGGCGCGGTAGACCATCGCCCACTCGTGCAGCCCGAAGCAGCCGAACTGGCCGGGGCGCGCCGCCGTGCGCTCGAGCATCTCCCGCACGAGAGCGGCCAGTTCTGGCTTCTCCGCGGCGAAGGCCGCCGGGTCCGGCATCAGGCCGACGGTCGCGGATCCCGCGTCCGGATCCGGGGAGTACCAGCGCCAGCCCGCCCGTTCCGGCGCGTCCTCGAGGACCACGCCCGCACCGGGATGCCAGCGGCGCAGCTGCCCCGGCTTGTAGCCGTAGTAGGTGAACAGGAAGTCGTGCACGGGATGCTTCTCGCGCCGCGCCTGGCGCGCGCGATGATCGGCCGTGAGCGCGTCCGCACGCTCGGCGTGCGCCGCCGCCCGTGCGGTCCAGGTCTCCCGGTCGAGGCGCGCCCGCACCGCGGCGACCGTCGGCAGGCTCGTCATCGCCGCACTGCTGTCATCGCCTCACTGCACCACGCCGGCGGTGATCAGCGTGTCCAGGATGCCGGCGCCGTCCTCGGCGCTGACCCAGGGCACCGTCACCACGGCGTCGATCTCGGCGTCGCCGTCGCCGCGGGATCCGGCGCGGCGTCCGGCCAGCACGGCTTCGGCGGGCAGCAGGCGGCGGATCGCGACGGCGGCGACCGACTCGGGATGCTCGGCGAGGAACTGCCCGTAGATCGCCTCGTCGTGCTGCCCGTCGTCGCCGATCAGCAGCCAGCGCACGTTCGGGAACTCCGCCGCGAGCCGGCTCAGGTTCGTCTGCTTGTGCTCCCGGCCGCTGCGGAACCAGCGTTCGTGCGTCGGCCCCCAGTCGGTGAGCAGCATGGATCCGGCGGGGAACAGGTTCCGGGACAGGAAGCGGTTCAGCGTGGGCGCGATGTTCCACGCCCCGGTGGACAGATAGATCATCGGCGAGCCCGGGTTATCGCGCATCAGCCGCTCGAGCAGCACCGCCATCCCCGGGACGGGGGTGCGGGCGTGCTCGTCCACGACGAACGAGTTCCACGCGGCGATGAGCGGGCGGGGGAGCGCGGTCACCATCACGGTGTCGTCGACGTCGGAGACCACGCCGAAGCGCACGTCCTCCGCCACCACGAAGATCCGCGCCGTGACGGGCTCCTGATCCTCCGCCGACATCGTCACCTGCTGCCAGCCGGGCGGCAGCTCCGCCTCGATCCGGCAGTCGATCACCCCGCCGCGGTCGGCCGTGACCTCGTGCGTGCGATCGCCGACCGTGATCGTGACCGTGGAGAAGCTCACCGGGATGCCGACGAAGCTGCGCCAGCCGCGCACGCTGGCGTCACGCCCCTTGCGGCCGCTCTTCGGCAGGATCAGGACGCGTCCGACCACCCGGATCCAGCCGGGGCCGCCGTAGCCGGGGAAGGGCACGACGGTGGCGCTGCGACCGCGCTTGCGGGCGCGCCGCTCGCGCCACGCGTGGAAGCGGTGCTCCAGGCGGGCGAACCAGTGGATCCGTGCCGGCCGACGCGAGGACGGTTCCGGGCTGCGGGGCGACGGCTTCTGAGCGGGCGGCGGCATAGCGCCTCTAGTCTCCCACGCCCCGGCCGGGATGCACGCCCCGATCCGGTTCGGCGGGACGGCGCGCGGAGCCCGCCCGGCCGCATGCTGGGATAATCTGGAACTTCCCCTGCTCGGGGGACGTTCCTTTGCTGCAAGAGAGTGGTCTTCGCGTTGTCTGAGAACCCGTCCTACACCGCATCCGCCATGCCCGAGGTGGGCGAGACGCTGTCGGCGGCCGAACAGGCGCACCTGCTCCAGGCGAAGTGGCAGAAGTACTGGGCGCAGAACGAGACGTTCCGGGCCGGCGGCACCGACGACAAGCGCCCGCGCAAGTACGTGCTGGCGATGTTCCCGTACCCCTCCGGTGATCTGCACATGGGCCACGCGGAGAACTACCTCTACTCCGACATCGTGGCGCGCTTCTGGCGGCACCGCGGGCACAACGTCCTGAACCCGATCGGCTGGGACTCGTTCGGCCTGCCGGCCGAGAACGCCGCGATCCGCCGGGGTGCCGACCCGCGCGAGTGGACGTACCAGAACATCGCGCAGCAGAAGGCGGGTTTCCAGGCCTACGGCGTCTCCTTCGACTGGAGCCGCGTGCTGCACACCTCCGATCCGGAGTACTACCGCTGGAACCAGTGGCTGTTCCTGAAGCTGTACGAGCGGGGCCTGGCCTACCGCAAGAAGAGCCCGGTGAACTGGTGCCCGCACGACCAGACGGTGCTGGCGAACGAGCAGGTCGTGGACGGGCGCTGCGAGCGCTGCGGCGCCGAGGTCGTGAAGAAGAACCTGACGCAGTGGTACTTCCGGATCACCGAGTACGCGGACCGTCTGCTGGACGACCTGAACCAGCTCGAGGGCTTCTGGCCGCACAAGGTGCTGCAGATGCAGCGCAACTGGATCGGCCGCTCCGTCGGCGCGGACGTGGACTTCCGCATCGAGGGCCGCGAGGAGCCGGTCACGGTGTTCTCCACCCGCCCTGACACCCTGCACGGGGCGACGTTCATGGTCGTGGCGCCGGACTCGGACCTGGCGTCCGAGCTGGCCGCGGGATCCTCCGAGCTGGTGCGCACCCGCTTCCAGGACTACCTGACCCAGGTGCAGAAGACGAGCGAGATCGACCGCCAGTCCGCCGACCGGCCGAAGACCGGCGTGTTCCTGGACCGCTACGCGATCAACCCGGTCAACGGCGAGCGGCTGCCGATCTGGGCCGCCGACTATGTGCTGGCCGACTACGGCCACGGCGCCGTCATGGCCGTGCCCGCCCACGATCAGCGCGACCTCGACTTCGCGCGCGCGTTCGACCTGCCCGTGCGGGTCGTGGTGGACACCACCGCACCGGTCACCGGCGCGCTGCCGATCATCGAGCTGGACGAGGACGGCGTGCCGATCGAGCCGCTGGACGCGCTCGACGACCAGCACCCCGCGAAGACCGGCATCGCCCTCACCGGCGACGGCCGCATGATCAACTCCGGAGAGCTGAACGGCCTGTCCAAGCGCAACGCGATCGCCCGCGCGATCGAGCAGCTCGAGGCGGCCGGCACCGGTCGCAAGTCGAAGAACTACCGCCTGCGCGACTGGCTGATCTCCCGCCAGCGCTTCTGGGGCACTCCGATCCCGATGCTGCACACCCAGGACGGCGAGATCGTGCCGGTGCCGGAGGAGCAGCTGCCGGTGCTGCTGCCGCGGGTCGAGGGACTGGATCTGTCGCCGAGGGGGACGAGCCCGCTGGGTGCGGCGGAGTCGTGGGTGCGCACGGTCGACCCGGCCACGGGTGAGCCGGCGCTGCGCGACCCGGACACCATGGACACGTTCGTGGACAGCTCCTGGTACTACCTGCGGTTCCTCTCCCCGAACAGCGACACCGTCGCGTTCGACGTCGACGAGGCGCGCCGCTGGGCGCCGATCGACGCCTATGTGGGCGGCGTCGAGCACGCGATCCTGCACCTGCTGTACGCGCGGTTCATCACCAAGGTCCTGTTCGATGAGGGCCTGATCGACTTCACCGAGCCGTTCTCGAGCCTGATCAACCAGGGCATGGTGATCCTGAACGGCGCCAAGATGTCCAAGAGCAAAGGCAACCTGGTGCTGTTCGAGGAGGAGCTGGACGCGTACGGCGCGGACGCCCTGCGCGTCGCGCTCGCCTTCGCCGGCCCCGTGGAGGACGACAAGGACTGGAAGGACGTCTCGACCACCGGCGCGCAGAAGTTCCTGGCCCGCGCGCTGCGCGTCGCCGAGGACGTGAACAGCCCGGTCGACGTGGTCTTCGACGGCGGGGACGCGGCGCTGCGCCGCGCCACCCACCGCCTGCTGGCCGACGCTCCCGCGCTCATCGAGCAGACGAAGTTCAACGTGCTGGTCGCCCGCCTGATGGAGCTGGTGAACGCCATCCGCAAGACGATCGACGCCGGTCCCGGCGCGGCCGACCCTGCGGTGCGCGAGGCGGCGGAGACCCTTGCGGTGATGCTCGACCTGGTCGCTCCGCACACCGCGGAGGAGATCTGGGAGATCCTCGGACACGAGCCGTCCGTGGGGCTGGTGACCTGGCGTCAGGCGGACCCGCTGCTGATCGTCGAGGACACCGTGACGTGCGCCGTGCAGGTCAACGGCAAGGTGCGCACCACGCTCGAGGTGCCCGCGAAGATCGGCGAGGCCGACCTCGAGGCGCTCGCCCGTGCGGACGAGAAGGTGCAGCGCGCCCTCGAGGGCAAGCAGATCGCGCGCGTGATCGTCCGCGCGCCGAAGATCGTCAACTTCGCCGTCAAGGGCTGAGCCGGGGGATTCGCCCTGAGCTCGGCCCTGCCGCGCTGCGGTCAGACCAGCCGCTCGAGGGGATTGTCGGCGAGCTTGCGTGCGAGCCCGCCGTCGACGAGCCGTCGCGCCTGACTGCGGGGCTTGCGCGTCGCCTGGTCGATCACGCAGGTCCCGAACTCCTCGGCGAGAGCCAGACGCGGGTAGGCGGTGAGCACCTCGCGGCGGAAGTCCTCGGGGATCTCCGAGTCGCGGCGCCCTGAGATGTCCAGGCCGGTCGCGGTCTCGAGAAGGTATCCCTCCAGGTCCAGGTCCGGATCCACCTCCGGCCAGTTGTGGCGCACGATGACCTCGTTGATGCGGCGCCGGCGCGTGGCGGGCCAGCCCGCCCCGGCGGTGAGCGCCTCGCCGACGAAGCCGCCCGCCTCCTCGTAGCCGAGCAGGTCGTTGTCGAACGAGGGCACAAGGCCGATGTCGTGCAGCAGAGCGGCCGTGTAGAGCAGCTCGTGGTCGACGCCCGCGCGCCCCTCGACGACCGCGAACGCCTCCGCCCACAGCCATGACCGCATGACGTGGTTCGCGAGCGCCGGCGTATGGAAGTCGCGCAGCAGCTCGCGGGCGCCGCGCGCGGCGGCGGTGCGGGGTTCGGGGAAGTCCTTGACGCGCATGAGGCTCCGGTTCGTCGCGATGGCGGGGAGCCTTCAGCGTATTGCGGACGGACGGCACCGCGGCGACGCGTCATCGCCGCGTGGGCGGTCGCCCGACCCGGTCGCCCTCCACAGCGCGGCGCGAACACGGCTTGCGCACCCGTTGCGGCACGGGCGGTCCGCGCGGCGGCACGGACGCATAGCGTCGGCGTGTGAGTGAGGACGCGGAGCTCGAGACGCCGGCGCCGGTCATCGCGTCGCGCACACCGCGGAGGATCCGGCTCGGCCTGGGCGCGGCCGTCGTGGTCGCGCTGGTGGCGGTGTCCGTCACGGTGGGTGCCGGACTGCTGATGCGCGCGCCCGCGGGACCGGAGACGATCCCGGTCGGCCGGGGCCCGACCCCCGGCGCCACCGGCATCGCGGCCGGATCCGTCTACGTGCACGTGCTGGGTCAGGTGGCCCACCCGGGGCTGTACGTGCTCGACGACGGCGCGCGGGTCGCGGAGGCTCTCGCGGCGGCCGGCGGCACGCTGCCGGACGCCGATCCGGGAGCCGTCAATCTCGCGCGACCGCTCGTCGACGGAGAGCAGATCCTCGTTCCGGCGACCGGGGCGGCTCCCGCCGGGGGATCTCCCGGGGCGGGAGGTGCCGGTGGTTCGAGCACGGGCGGATCCGGCCCGCCGGGTGGTCTGGTGGATCTGAACACCGCGGATCTGGCCGCGCTCGACACCCTGCCGCGGATCGGCCCCGCCCTGGCCCAGCGGATCATCGACTGGCGGACCGCGAACGGCCGGTTCACGAGCGTCGACGATCTGCTGGGCGTGCCGGGGATCGGCGACAAGATGCTCGCATCGATCAGGGATCTGGTGCGGGTGTGAGCGGCACCGTACGCGGAGTCGAGCGGCCCTCGGCCGGCGCGGTCCTGCCGCGTCGGCGGGTGCGCGACGTCCGCATGGTCCCCGTGGCCGCCACGGCGTGGTCGGTGGCGCTGCTGGTCTCGTTCCTGCCCTGGTCGTCCTGGGCGGTCTCCGGTGCGGCGGTCGTGCTCGCGCTCGCGCTCGTGCTCGGACGCGGGCGGATGGCGAGGAGCGCACGGCCGCCGGCCGCCGCGGTCGCTCGCGCGGTTCCGCTGATCGTGGTCTGCGCCGCCGTCGCCGCGGCGATCGGCGCGGCGATCGCGCTGTCCGGCCCCGCGCGCGACGAGGCGACCACGCTGCAGGGCCACGCGGTCACGGCGGAGGTGAGGGTGCGCTCGCTCCCTGCCGTNCGGCCGGCTGTGGGCGGACGCCGACACGATCAGGATCGGTCCCGGCGGCCGGCAGCGCGACCTGCGCGTGCCGGTGCGCATCGGGATCCCCGCCGACGGGCACGCCGCGACGCTGGGGCCGGGGACGGTGCTCCGGTTCACGGCACAGGCCAAGAGCACGGACGCGGGGGAGCGCGCCGCCCTGGTCCTGTTCGCCTCGGGGACCGTCGAGCACCTCTCCCGCGGCGGACCCGTCGAGGCGCTCGCGGGCGACATCCGCGCCGCGTTCATCGCCCGCACGCAGCGCCTGCCGGAACCCGGATCCGAACTGCTGCCGGGGCTGGCGGTGGGCGACGTGCGCGCCGTGACCCCTGAGCTCGACGCGGCGATGAAGGCGAGCGGCCTGAGCCACCTCACGGCCGTGTCCGGCAGCAACCTCGCGCTCGTCGCCGCCGCCGGCTTCGGTCTGGTGGCGCTGCTCGGCGGGGGGAGAGTGCTGCGGATCGCGGTGGCGACCGCGTTCCTCGCGGGCTTCGTGGTCCTGGTCACCCCGCAGCCGAGTGTGATCAGAGCGGCGGCGATGGCCGGTGTCGCCATGCTCGCGCTGCTGCTCGGCAGACCCAGGGCGGGCCTGTCGGTGCTGCTCCTGGCCGTCACGGTGCTGCTGCTCGCCGGCCCGCGGCTCTCGGCCGCCCCCGGCTTCGCGCTGTCCGCCGCGGCGACGGCCGGGCTGATCGTGCTGGCGCCTCCGCTGGCCCGCGGCCTGGATCGCTGGCTGCCGCATCCGATCGCGCTGGCCGTGGCGGTGCCGCTGTCGGCGCAGCTCGCGTGCGGGCCGATCATCGCGCTGTTCGCGGCGCAGCAGTCGGTGGTGGCGGTGCTCGCGAATCTGCTGGCCGAGCCGGCTTCGCCGATCGCGACGGTGCTCGGTCTGCTCGCGTGTCTCGCGATGCCGCTGCCGGCGCTCGCGGATCTCTTCGCCGCCGCGGCATGGCTGCCCTCCGCGTGGATCGCGCAGACGGCGGTCGTGACGGCCGGGCTTCCCGCCGCGACGATCGCGGCCCCCGCAGGGATCGTCACCGCCTCGATCGTCGCCGCCCTGAGCGCCGGCGTGTACGCGCTGATCGCCCCGCATCGCCCGCTCCGGCCCCGGTTGCGGATCCTCGGCGCTGGCCTGCTCGCGGTGCTGACAGGCACGGCCGGCGGGTGGGCGGTCCTGGCCGGGCCGATCGCGTTGGTGCAGAGGCCGGCCGACTGGGCGATCGCGCTGTGCGACGTCGGCCAGGGCGACGCGATCCTGGTGCGCAGCGCGGGCCGCACGATGCTCATCGACACCGGTCCGGATCCGGAGCCGCTGCGGCGCTGTCTCGGCGACCTCGGCGTCTCGCACCTCGACGTGCTGCTGCTCACGCACTTCGATCACGACCATGCGGGATCCTCCGACGTGCTGGTGGGGAGGGCGGACGCGGTGCTGCACGGACCGGTGGACACCCCCGCGCATCAGGGGCAGCTCGACCGCCTGGCGGCCGGAGGGGCGGGGCTGGTGGACGCCGCCGCCGGGATGACCGGCCGCCTCGGCGACGCCGACTGGCGCGTGCTGTGGCCGAGGAGGGACGAGAAGGTCTTCCCGCCGGGCAACGACGCGGGCGTGATCGTCGAGGTGTCCGGCGGCGGCGTGCCGCGTTCGCTGTTCCTGGCGGATCTCTCCGCGGCCTCGCAGGGGATGCTGCGGCGGATCGCGCACCCGCACGACGAGACCGTCGTCAAGGTCGCCCATCACGGCAGCGCCGATCAGGATCCGCAGCTGTACGCCGCCCTGAACCCGGCGCTCGCACTCATCTCGGTCGGAGCGGGCAACGACTACGGGCATCCGCGGCAGACCACCCTGGACATGCTCCGCGCCCTCGACACGCCGATCCTGCGCACGGATCAGCGCGGCACGATCCTCGTCTCGGAGGACGAGCGGGGGCTGCGGGTGTGGACGCAGCGGCCGACGCCCGCGGAGACGTCGCCCCCTGCTCCGTCCATCCGCACTCCGCCCCCGCCAACCCGGCCCCCGTCAACCCGGCCCCCGTCGACCCGGCCCCCGCCCGCGTCCCCTCGGCCCTCGACGGCCGCCAGGGCGCCGTGAAGGTCGGCACCCGCCGGTACGCTGGTGGCATGCCCGCTCCGCGCTCGTCCTCCACCGCACGTCGAGGAGGGAAGGGCTCGAACATCCCGCAGGTGTCCTGGCGGGAGCCGCGGCCCGCGCCCGTCGTGCTCGTGTCCGGACCCGAGGAGATCTGCGCCGAGCGCGCGACCGCGGGGATCCGCACCTACCTTCGCGCCGAGGATCCTGCACTCGAGGTCAGCGACCTGCGCGCGGACGACTACGAGGCGGGCACTCTGCTCGCGCTCGCCTCGCCGTCGCTGTTCGGCGAACCGCGGCTGCTGCGCATCTCCGGCGTGGAGCGCTGCACCGACGCGTTCCTCGCCGAGGCGGTCGCCTACCTCGAGCACCCGCAGGAGGGCGCGACGGTCGTGCTGCGGCACACCGGCGCGACGGTGCGCGGCAAGAAGCTGCTCGACGCGATCCGGGCCGGCACCGGCGGCGGGATCGAGATCGCCTGCCCCGCGATCAAGCGCGACGACGAGAAGGCCGACTTCGCGGCGGGGGAGTTCCGCGCCGCCGGGCGCCGGATCGCCCCGCAGGCGCTGCGTGCGCTGGTCTCCGCCTTCTCGGACGACATCGACGAGCTCGCCGCGGCATGCCAGCAGCTGATCAACGACGTCGAGGGCGACGTCGGGCCCGAGATCGTGCAGCGCTACTACGGCGGCCGGGTCGAGGTGTCCGCCTTCGTCGTCGCCGACACCGCCATCGCGGGCCGGCTGGGCGACGCGCTCGTCGCACTGCGGCACGCACTGGCCTCCGGCGCGGATCCGGTGCCGATGGTGGCCGCGTTCGCGATGAAGCTGCGCTCGATGGCGCGGGTCGCCGGATCCCGGGAGTCCAACGCGGCCCTCGCGGCGAGATTGGGCATGAAGGACTGGCAGGTGGATCGCGCCCGCCGAGACCTGTCGGGATGGAACGAGCGCACTCTCGGCCTGGCCATCCAGGCCACCGCGCGCGCCGACGCCGANCGACCCGATCTTCGCGCTCGAGCGCATGGTCACCGTGATCGCCACCCGCGCACCGTACGGCGAGGCGGGGCGCTGAGCGAACGCGCTCGTCGGGGCGTGCAGGCACGGCCGTGCGTCTCGGTCGGCTCGGGCGTCGGCATTCGACGACCTCCGAGCCGCCCCGGGAACGACGAAGGCCCGCCCCAGCGGGACGGGCCTTCGGCAGAACGGGTGCGGCTCAGAGAGCGGCGACCTTCTTCGCGATCGCCGACTTGCGGTTCGCGGCCTGGTTCGAGTGGATGACGCCCTTGCTGACGGCCTTGTCGAGCTTCTTGGCCGCCGTCTTCAGCGCGGTCTCGGCGGCGGCCTTGTCGCCGGCGGCGACGGCCTTGCGGGCGTTGCGGACCGCGGTCTTCAGCTCGCTCTTGACGGCCTTGTTGCGCTCGTGCGCCTTCTCGTTGGTCTTGTTGCGCTTGATCTGCGACTTGATGTTCGCCACGGGTGGAAACCTTCGTTCGTGTGATGGATGGAAAAGCCGCGGGCGAGAGAGGGCGCCGTACGGCGGTCGTGAGGGAAGAACCCACACGCAAGCCAATCACCGATCTTATCAGGTGATCCGGCTGAACTCCGAACCGGCCGCAGCACGGCGGACCCGGTCGCGCGCCCGCGCGTCGCGCGTCCGTGTGCAGGCGGTCCGGGCGCATGCTGTGGGAGGATCCGGAGGAGCGGCGCTCCTCCTGCGACGGCGTCGCGCGCTCATCGAGGAGGCACGGTCATGACCGGGACGGCGAAGCGGGTCGGACCGCTCTGGATGATGCTGTTCACGCTCGCATGGCTGGCGATCTGGACGGTGCAGCTCACCCCGGTGCAACTCCTGCTGCCGTTGCAGCTGGACACGAACGGCCAGGGCCGGAACTGGATCGCCGGCGTCGTCTGGGCGGGCGTGGTGCTGAGCGTCGGCGGGCTGGTGGGCATCGTCGCCGCTCCGCTGTCGGGCCGCTGGTCCGATCGGACGCGCTCGCGCTGGGGGCGCCGCCGCCCCTGGGCGATCGGCGGCTCGGTGCTGTCCGCGGTCGGTCTGGTGCTCACCGGCCTGGTGTCGGGGCCGCTCGCGGTGGGCGCCGCCTGGATCGTCGTGTCCGTCGGCGTCTCGGTCGCGTCCGCGGCCCTCACCGCGATGATCGCCGACCAGCTCACCGATCAGCGCGGTGCCGCCTCGGCCGCCGCGAGCTCGGCGCAGGCGGTCGGCATCGTCGTCGGAGTGGGCGCCGTGGTCCTGATCGGGCTGGACGTCGCACAGTCCTACTTCCTGCTCGCCGCCATCATCGGCGTGGTGGGCGTGGGCACGGCGCTCCTGCTGCCGGATGCGGCGGCGCACGAGCTGCCCGCCGCGGTGCGGCGCCCCACAGGATCGGGCGCCTCCTGGCGGGATCGCGACTTCCTCTGGCTGCTGGCCGGCCGCCTCATCGTGAACATCGGCAACGCATTCGGCACCTCGCTGCTGCTGTTCTTCCTGCTCTACGGCGTGCGGGTGCCGTCCACACAATCGCAGGACGATCTCCTGATCCTCATCGTGATCTACACGATCTTCGTCGTGATCGCGTCGGTCGTCGCCGGCATGCTCTCCGACCGCCCCGGCCCGGATCGGCTGCGACGGCGCCGCACGCTGACCGCGGTGTCGGCGGTCGTGCAGGCGGTGTCCGGGGTCGTGATCATCATCAGCCCGAGCCTGGTGACGACCATGATCGCCGCCGCGATCATGGGGGCCGGCTACGGCGCCTATATGGCGGTGAGCCTGGCGTTCGCGACGGATCTGCTCAAGGATCCGGACGACCACGCGCGGGATCTCGGTCTGGTGAACGTCTCCGCGCAGCTCGGGCAGCTGCTCGGTCCGCTCCTGGGCGCCGGTCTGGTCGCTCTCGTCGGCGGGTTCTGGCTGCTGTTCGCGGCGGCCGCGGTGCTGTCCCTGGTCGGCGCGGTGATGACGTATGCGGTCAGGACGCGGTCTCCAGCGTCGCCAGCGCCAGTTCCAGCACCGCGTTGAACACCCGCGGCCGCATGGCCGTGACCAGATGCGTGGTGCGCGGCACGACGAGGAACTCCGCCCGCGGGGCGAGGCGGCGGTAGAGCGCCTCGTGCGTGCGCAGCTGGTCGAACTGCCCGTTCACGAACCAGGTGGGGATCGCGATCCGGTGCACCGCGGATTCCAGCTCCAGCGCCGCCAGCGAGCGCAGCGCCACATCCTGCGCCGCCATGGCGTACCCGCCGGAGCCGAAGTCCTCGCGGGTCTCGGGCGGCAGCGTGATGTCGAGCACCCGCCGGCTCAGCCACAGGCCGCGGTCGGGCATCGCGTTGAGCGCACCGGCGAGCACCCGGTAGGCGGTGAGGCCCGCGCCCCGGGGGAGCGCCGTGCAGGACGCCCCGATGAATCCCGCCACCGGCGGGGCGGGCTCCGCGCCCACGTACGCGGTCGAGAGCAGCCCGCCCATCGAATGCCCGACGAGCAGGACCGGCCCGTCGACGGAGCGCACCGCGTCGTCGATCGTGCGCAGCGCCGCCTCCAGCGTGAACTCTTCGACCATGCGGGTGCCGTGGCCGGGCAGGTCGACGGCCATGGCCGGGTTGCCGCGACGGGTCAGGAACTCGACCTGCGCGCGCCACATGGTCGCGGAGGTGCGGATCCCGTGCACGAGCACGACGGAGACGGCGGGGGCGGGCATGGCTCGAGTCTAGGAAATGCCGAGGGGGAGGGGGCGGACGACGGACACCGGAACGCGGAGGGCGGCAACGAGAGCGGGGCCGGTNCCCCGCTCCGTGCAGGACTGCCTACTTCTGCCAGCCCACGTTCTCCACCGGCTGGACGCCGAAGAGGTCGAGACCCACGTAGGTCTCGGGCGTGAGGTTGGCGAGGCCCTTCTTGGCAGTGATGATCTCAGGACCGTTGTAGAGCGGGATGACGCCCCAGGTCTCCTTGATGATCTGCGGCTCGAGCTTCATCGCGGCCGTGGTCCACGCGTCGGACGTGGTCTGCGACTCGACATCGCTCTTGATCTTCGCGTCGATCGCCTTGGTGCTGGTGCTGGACAGGTTCAGGTTGCTGTCCGAGCAGTACATCTGGCAGAACCACGCGGGCCCGAACGGGTCGGAGTCGGTGAACCGCATCGCGAGCGCGTCCCAGTTCTTCGTGGAGACGTCGTTCGAGAAGTTCGCGGGCGACCGGGTGTCGATCTTCAGATCGATCCCGACGGCCTTCTCCTGCTGCTGCAGAGCCTTGGCGAGCGCGGCCTGCACGGGGCTGTCGCTGAACACCGGGTAGGTGACGGTCAGCTTGACGCCGTCCTTCTCGCGGATGCCGTCCGATCCTGCCTTCCAGCCCGCCTCGTCGAGCAGCTTCTTGGCCGCGGCGACATCGAAGGCCAGGCCGGCGGCCTTGAAGGAGTCGGTGTAGCCCTTCTGGAAGGGGTACACGATGAGGGATCCGGCCGCAGGCTCGCTGTAGCCGAGCCCGTTCCACGCGATCTTCTTCTGCTGCTCGATGTTGATCGCCTGGAAGAACGCCTGGCGGACCTTGATGTCCTTCAGCTGCGGCTTGGTCGAGTCGAGCTGGATGATGGTCTTCGCGGTCTGCTGTGCGCGGTAGACGACCGCGCCCTTGACGTTCTTGACCTGGTTGATCGCGTCCGCGGACGAGGTCTCGACCTGGTCGACCTCGCCGTTCTTGAAGGCGTTCAGGGAGGCCGCGCGGTCCATGCCGGTGAACGTCACCTTGTCGAGCAGCGGCTTGTCGCCCCACCACTTCTCGTTCGGCGTGAGCGTGACCTTCTGGCCGTTCACGTCGAAGTTCGACAGCTTGTACGGGCCCGCACCCCACTCCGGGTGCGGGTTGCCGTTGAAGGCGTCGTTGTACAGCGCGGGCGTGTTCACGGCCGGGTGCAGGATGCCGGTGAGGAACGGCATCTTCGGCCAGGCGAACTCGCGGTCGAACGTGACGATGACGTCCTTCGCGGACGCGCCCTTGGTCACGGACTCGATGTCCTTGTAGCCGTCCGTCGCGCTCGCCTTGAAGTCGGGGTTGGACCCGTTGTTGTCCTTCCACGTGGTCTCGAAGGCGGTCCAGTCGATGGGCGTGCCGTCGTTCCACACGGCTTTGTCGTTCACCTTCATGGTGATGACGGTCTTGCCGTCCTTGGTGCCGATGTCCCACTTGTCGAGGTAGGCGGGGTTCGGCTTGACCGTGCCGTCCGGGTCCATGAGGAAGACCTGCGGCATGTACCACGTGGCCAGGCGCGACGTGTCCGCGGTGCCGTCGCCGTTGAACGGGTTCATCTGCGCCGGGATCTCATTGATCCAGAAGTGCGCCTCCCCGCCTTGCTTGAGGTTCTCCCGGGGCTGGGGGTTGTAGTCCGCGGTCTTGGTCGCGACGGGCTTGTCGGTGCTGCCGCCGCCCGTTGATCCGCTCGCCGAGCAACCGCTGATGGCGATCGCCAGCGCGCCGCCGAGGGCGACGACGCCCCACAGCTTGTGCTGCTTCTTCATGGTTCTCCTTCTGTTGCCTTTCGGCTCTTTGGGGACAGACACAGTTAACCGGCGTAAACCCGTTCGGCCGGGTTCGGCACAGAACCGTTACTAATTCGAGTTCAACGGAAATGGCACGCGTTGGCGTGCGCGTCGGATCCGGTGAGCGCGGGGACCTCGTTCTCGCAGCGGCTGCGCTGATCCTCGGGGAGCATCTTGTACAGCGGGCAGCGCGAGGTGAACGAGCAGCCCTCGCGGCGGTCCGCCGGGCTCGGCAGGTCGCCCTGCAGCACGATGCGCTCGCGGGTGCGCTCGATGTCGGGATCCGGGACGGGGATCGCCGACAGCAGGGCCTGTGTGTAGGGGTGCTGCGGGTCGTCGAAGATCTCGTCGACGTCGCCGTGCTCGACGAACTCGCCGAGGTACATGACTCCCACGCGGTCGGCGATGTGGCGCACCACGGAGAGGTCGTGGGCGACGAACAGGTAGGACAGGCCGAGCTTCACCTTCAGCTCGTCGAGCAGGTTGATCACCCCGGCCTGGATCGACACGTCCAGGGCCGAGACCGGCTCGTCGAGCACCACGATCTTCGGGTTGGTGGCGAGCGCGCGGGCGATGCCGATGCGCTGGCGCTGGCCGCCCGAGAACGCGCCGGGGAACCGGCTCGCGTGCGCCGGATCGAGACCGACCAGATCCATCAGCTCGTCCACGCGCGCATCGGCCTCGGCGCGGGGCACGCCGATCGCACGCAGCGGTTCGGCGATCACGTCGGCGACCGTGAGACGAGGGTCGAGGGCGCCCATCGGATCCTGGAACACGATCTGCAGGTCGCGGCGCACGGCGCGCTCGGCCTTGCCGCCGTGCAGCTCGGAGACCTTGGTCCCGGCGATCGTGATCTCGCCGTCGGTCTGCTTCACCAGGTCCATGATCTGCAGCAGCGTCGTGGTCTTGCCGCAGCCGGACTCGCCGACGATGGCCATCGTCTCGCCCTCGCGGATGTCGAAGGTGAGCCCCTTGACCGCGTGCACCTCGCCGACCTTGCGCTTCAGGAACGCGCCGCGCGTGAGCGGGAACGTCTTCTGCAGGTTGTGCACGTCCAAGGTGATCGGGCGCTGCGCGCGCGGGATCAGCTCCAGCCGGCTGGTCGGCAGCTCGGGCACCGGATAGACCGGCACCCCGCCGATCAGGCCGTCCGAGATCTCGTCGGCCCGCACGCAGGCCACCAGATGATCCCCGCCCTCGGCGGTGGCGATCGGACGCAGCTCCGGCTCCTTCGTCCGGCACGCCTCGGTCGCGATCGGGCAGCGGGCCACGAACGGGCACTCGTCCGGCAGGTTCACCAGCAGGGGAGGGTTGCCCTTGATCGGCACCAGCGGCGTCTTCTCGGCCTTGTCGACGCGGGGGATCGCGCCGAGCAGGCCGATCGAGTACGGCATCCGGGTCTCGTGGAACAGCTCGCGCACGGGCGCCTGCTCGACGGGCTTGCCGGCGTACATCACGAGCACGTCGTCGGCGGTCTTCGCGACCACGCCCATGTCGTGCGTGATCATGATCACCGCCGCCCCGGTCTCGCGCTGGGCGGTGCCGATCAGGTCGAGGATCTGCGCCTGGATCGTCACGTCGAGCGCGGTGGTGGGCTCGTCGGCGATGATCAGCTTCGGGTCGTTCGCCATCGCGATGGCGATGACGACGCGCTGGCGCATGCCGCCGGAGAACTCGTGCGGGAACGACTTCAGGCGCCGCTCCGGGCTCGGGATGCCGACCATGCGGAGCAGTTCGACCGCTCGCGCCGTCGCGTCCGCGTGCGACATGCTGCGGTGCACGGTGAGCGCCTCGACGAGCTGGTCGCCGATCGTGTAGACGGGCGTGAGCGAGGTCAGCGGATCCTGGAAGATCATCGCGATGCCGTTGCCGCGGAGCGCGGAGAGCTCCTTGTCGCCCTTGCCGACGAGCTCCTGCCCGTCGAACCTGATCGAGCCGGTGACCTTGGCGTTGTCGTCGAGCAGGCCCATGATCGCGAGCGAGGTCACCGACTTGCCGGATCCGGACTCGCCCACGATGCTGAGCGTGCGCCCCGGCTCGAGGTCGAACGAGACGCCGCGGACCGCATCGACGCGGCCGGCCTCACTCGCGAAGCTGACATGCAGGTCGCGGACGGAGAGCAGCGGGGCGGTCATGCGCGGCCTCCCGCCGCCGAGGTGGGATCGAGGGCGTCGCGCAGGCCGTCGGCGATGAGCGCCATCGAGACCGTGAGCAGCGTCAGGGCAGCGGCGGGGAAGTAGAACGTCCACGGCGCGCTCGAGATCGAGTTCGCGCCGATGCCGATCAGGGATCCGAGCGACACGTCGGGGATCTTCACGCCGAAGCCGATGAAGGACAGCCCGGTCTCGGTGATCACGGCGCCGACGACGCCCAGCGTGAAGTTGATCACCAGCAGCGAGCCGATGTTCGGCAGCAGGTGCCGCAGCACGATCCTCATGCCGGGGACGCCCATGTAGCGCGCCGCGTGCACGTACTCGCGCTCGCGCAGCGAGAGTCCCATGGTCCAGATCACCCGCGCCGGGAAGAACCAGCTGATGAAGATCATCGCCGCGGAGATGACCCGCCAGTCCCCGCCCGCGTTCGACGACACCAGCGCGAGGATCAGGAAGGTGGGCACGACCATGAGGAAGTGGATGATCAGCAGGATGATCCGTTCGGTGGTGCCGCCGAAGTACGCGGCGGCCGTGCCGACGACCGCGGAGATCACTGTGGTGCCGATCGAGACCGTGAGAGCGATCATCAGTGAACGCTGCAGGCCGACCGTGGTCTGCGCGAACAGGTCGCCTCCGTCCGCGGCCGTGCCGAACCAGTGCGTGCCGTCGGGAGGCGTGCCGAGCGCCATGAAGTCGAGCTCGCTGAAGCCGAACCGCGCGATCAGGGGCCCTGCCACCGCGAACAGCACCAGGAGCGCGAAGATGAACACCCCCGCGACCGCCGGGCGGTTGCGGACGAAACGCCGATAGTAGAGCCGGAAGGTGCCGATGCGCTTGCGCGGCACGCGCGCGGCCGTCGTGTCGGGGCCGACCGGCGGCTGGATCGTTGCGGACGTCATCTCAGTTCACCCTCACTCGCGGATCGAGGACCACCACGGCGATGTCGGCGAGGATCGCGCCGATCGCCGTGAGCACGGCGGTGAAGGCGGCGATGGCCACCACTCCGTGCACGTCGTTCGTACTGATGGTCTGCACGAAGTAGCGGCCCATGCCGTTCCACGCGAAGATCGTCTCGGTCAGCACCGCGCCGGTGAACACCGTCGGGATGTTGAACGCCAGCTGGGTCGCCACCGGGATCAACGAGGTGCGCAGCGCGTGCTTGCGGATCGCCTGCTGCTTGGTCAGGCCCTTCGCGCGGGCGGTGCGCACGTAGTCGGCCTTGATGTTGTCCAGCAGCAGCGAGCGCTGCAGGAAGTGGTAGCCCGAGTAGCCGATGAACACCAGTGCGATCGTGGGCAGGATCAGGTGCTGCAGCGAATCCAGCAGGATCGGGAAGAACCCGGTGACCCCGTCGCTGCTGGCGCCGGTGACGTAGAACAGCCGGAAGCCGAGGGCGTCGTTGATCGAGATCGCGATCAGCACGATCCCGAGCGACGCGACGATGATCGGGATGTTCATCGTGACGATCGAGACGCCCTGCCAGACCCGGTCGGCGACCCGGTACTGGCGGGAGGCGGTGTAGACGCCGACGGCGATGCCGAGGATCGCCGAGATGATCGTGGCCCCGAGCACGAGCTCCCCGGACACCCACATGCGATACGCGATCTGCGCGTTCACGGACTGGCCGACCGGGCTCACGCCCCAGTTCCAGTGCAGCAGGATGTCGCTGAACCAGTGCCACCAGCGCTGCAGCAGCGGGACGGTGTCGCTGAGGTTGCGCGGTTCGAGCAGACGGTTGATCTGATCCTGCGAGAGCGGCGGACGCCGGCCGACGTAGTTGCTGCGCGGGTCGAGGAAGGACCAGGCGAGGAAGTACGTGACGTTGGTCGCCACCACGATCATGAGGAGCCAGCCGAGCGCGCGGCGTAGCAGGTACTTGATCAAGATGGTGTTCTTTCTCTTGTCACAGGCGTCGCGCGGGATCTCCGACGCGGCGTCGGCCGGTGTCGTTCCACACCGATTCCGTCAGCTGTGACGCGACGCCCCGGCTGCACCAGGGTGAGACGGAGTGGAGCTCCCCCTGACACTCGGTTCCGAGCCGGGGCAACTTCGCGAGACTATCACCGGACGGGCGCAGGCCGACGAAGCACGCCCCGCGTGCGGGGTGTCCGCGTCGGCATCCGGCCTCTCCCGTAGGATTGGACGGATCCCCGGACAACGCCCGGGGACCGCCCGATCACCCTCAGGACCACATGTCACCTCGCGCCCAGACTCCGCTGCAGCCGGCCTCCACGCCGCCCGCGCAGATCCGCAACTTCTGCATCATCGCCCACATCGACCACGGCAAGTCGACCCTGGCGGACCGGATGCTGCAGATCACCGGGGTGGTGTCCGACCGCGACATGCGCGCGCAGTACCTGGACCGGATGGACATCGAGCGCGAGCGCGGCATCACGATCAAGAGCCAGGCGGTGCGGATGCCGTGGGCTCTTCGACGGGCTCAGGGACCGGACGAGGTGTTCGCGCTGAACATGATCGACACCCCCGGCCACGTCGACTTCACCTACGAGGTCTCCCGCTCGCTCGCCGCGTGCGAGGGCGCGATCCTGCTCGTCGACGCCGCCCAGGGGATCGAGGCGCAGACTCTGGCGAACCTCTACCTGGCGCTCGAGAACGACCTGCACATCATCCCGGTCCTGAACAAGATCGATCTGCCGGCCGCGGATCCGGAGAAGTACGCGAAAGAGCTCGCGTCGCTCATCGGCGGCAGGCCCGAGGACGTCCTGCGCGTCTCGGGCAAGACCGGCGCGGGCGTCGAGGAGCTGCTCGACCGGCTCGTCCAGCAGATTCCGGCGCCGACCGGCGACGCGGACGCACCGGCCCGCGCCATGATCTTCGACTCCGTGTACGACGCCTACCGCGGCGTGGTCACGTACGTGCGCATGATCGACGGCTCGCTGGCCCCGCGGGAGCGCATCCAGATGATGTCGACGGGGGCGAACCACGAGCTCATCGAGATCGGCGTCTCCAGCCCCGAGCCGGTTCCGACCAAGGGGCTCGGCGTCGGCGAGGTGGGCTACCTGATCACCGGCGTGAAGGATGTGCGCCTGTCGAAGGTCGGCGACACGGTCACGACCGCGCGCAAGCCCGCCACCGAGGCGCTGGCCGGCTACACCGACCCGAAGCCGATGGTGTTCAGCGGGATCTATCCGATCGACGGCAGCGACTACGCCGAGCTGCGCGAGGCGCTCGACAAGCTCAAGCTCTCCGACGCCTCCCTGCAGTACGAGCCGGAGACGTCCGTCGCCCTCGGGTTCGGCTTCCGCTGCGGCTTCCTCGGCCTGCTGCACCTCGAGATCATCACCGAGCGGCTGTCCCGCGAGTTCGGGCTCGACCTCATCACCACCGCGCCCAGCGTGATCTACGAGGTGGTCACGAGCGACACCGGCGAGACCGTCACGGTCACGAACCCGAGCGAGTACCCGGACGGCCGGATCGGATCCGTCTCGGAGCCCATGGTGAAGACCGCGATCCTCCTGCCCAAGGACTACGTGGGCACGGTGATGGAGCTCTGCCAGTCGCGTCGCGGCACGCTGCTGGGCATGGAGTACTTCTCCGAGGAGCGCGTCGAGCTGCGCTACAACATGCCGCTCGGCGAGATCGTGTTCGACTTCTTCGATCAGCTGAAGTCCAAGACGCAAGGCTACGCCTCGCTCGACTACGAGCCCGCAGGCTCGCAGGAAGCCGACCTGGTCAAGGTCGACATCCTGCTGCAGGGCGAGAAGGTCGACGCGTTCAGCTCGATCGTGCACCGCGACAAGGCCTACGCGTACGGCACGATGATGGCCGAGCGGCTGCGCAAGCTCATCCCGCGCCAGCAGTTCGAGGTCCCGATCCAGGCCGCGATCGGCGCGCGGATCATCGCCCGCGAGACCATCCGGGCCATCCGCAAGGACGTGCTCGCCAAGTGCTACGGCGGCGACATCACCCGCAAGCGCAAGCTCCTCGAGAAGCAGAAGGAGGGCAAGAAGCGCATGAAGATGGTGGGCCGCGTCGAGGTCCCCCAGGAGGCGTTCATCGCCGCGCTGTCCGGAGACGTCGAGGGCAAGGACAAGAAGTAGGGGACGGGAACCGGTCGCGGCGTCCCCAGCCGCCGCGACCGCACCCGGGCCCCGCACCCCGGGTCCGCTGCCCGGCCCGTCAGGCGGGATCCGCCGCTGCGACGAGTCGATCCTCGCGCGGCGCCGGCTGCCGCCCGTCGCGGAGGCTGAGCACCGTCCAGACGCCCGCCCCCAGCAGCAGGGCGTCGGCGACGAGCCCGGACAGGATCCCGGGCAGGACGAGATCCGCCGCGATTCCCGCGACGACGAGCACGATCGGCCAGATGCGGATCCGCCGCGCTCGCAGCAGGCCGATCAGTACGAGCAGGATCCCCGCCTCACCGGTGTACATCAGGACGGAGATCAGTCCGCCGGTCACCGGGTCGCCGGCCATCGCCTGTGCTGCCGCGAACCCCGCATCGCGGTCGGCCATCCTGGCCATGACCGACAGGAACATGCCGCCCGAGGCCGACCACGTGAAGCCGAGCACCCCGAGCACGCACAGCACGGTGCCGGTGGTCGCGAGTACTCCGCCGCGCCGGTCCGCGGAAGCGGCGACCGCGGTGAACGCGGCGAGGGTCACCGCGAAGCCGGCGGCCTCCAGCACGGACTGCACGAGCAGCAGCCACGGCTGCGCCGCCATCGCGTCGAACGTCGCACGCATCCCGCCCGGTGCATCCGGGATGATGAACACGCTCGACAGGAGCAGCAGGGCCGGTCCTGCGATCAGGCCGATGAGCGCCAACCGCCGCCGTGCGGTCCATGTGGGCGTTGCATCCATATCGTCCTCCTCGCGGCGCCCGCTGCGCCGCCTCGGTCTCAGCCTCGTGGCAGGCCCGCGTCCCGCGCGTCCGCAGTCGGACTCGAACCGCTCTGTCTCGCGGACGACGCGGCATCCTCCTCGAGACAGACGCCGCGGCACGCCCGCCGGCGCTACCGTGGGGGCATGTGGGGTGCACTGCGCGTCGCGCGAGGGCGTGCCGGCTGGCGCGACAGGGTCATCGATGTGGCGCCGGCGACCGGCCTCTGGCTGGCGGGGCTGCTCGACATCGCCTTCGGGCTCAGCGATGCTGTCGGCAGCGCGTCGGCGTTCACCACCGTCGTCCCGATGAGCGCGATCTGCGCCCTGCTCGTGTTCCGGCGGTGGGCGCCGCTGCCCGTGCTCGGCGGCATCCTGGCGGTGATCGCCGTACCGGTGTGGTTCCTGTCCTTGGACCTCGGGTACTGGGGCGAGTTCGTACCGTGGCTGGTCGCGCTGTACTCGTGCGCCCGCCACGAGCACCGCGCAGTCCCGCGCGCGGCGGGACTCGCGCTCAGCGCCGTCGCGCTGGCGGTCATCGCGCTCCGCTTCCCGCAGATGGCGAACCCCGGCGATCTGCTCTATGACGGCGCGCTGCTGGTGGCGGCGTGGATGCTCGGGCTGTTCGCGCGCAGCTGGGCGCGCTATCGGGACGACGCGCTGCGGCAGGAGGCGGAGCGCAGCCAGGCGGAGGCACGCGCGCGGCAGACCGAGCGGGTGCGCATCGCCCGGGAGCTGCACGACGTCATCTCGCACACCATCACGGTCGTCGTGATGCAGGCCGGCGGCGCGCGACTGGCCGCGGAACGGGACCCTGCGATCGCCCCCCAGGCGCTTGCGCGGATCGAGACGCTCGGGCAGGAGTCGCTCGCGGAGCTGCGCACGCTGCTGGCGGTGCTTCGGGAAGACGACGCGCAGGGCGAGCCCGGTGAGCCCGGTCCGCAACCCGGACTCGACCAGCTCCCGGCGCTGTGCGATCGGATGCGCGCGCTCGGGCTGCCGGTGCGGCTGCACGGCGCGACGGGCGCCGCGCTCCCCCCGGGTGTGCAGCTCGCGGCGTACCGGATCGTGCAGGAAGCGCTCACCAACGTGCTCAAGCACGCGGGAGCCGCCGAGACCGACGTCACGATCGGGCCGCTCGGCGACGGGACGCTCGTCGTCGAGATCGTCAACGCTGCGCCGGCGCGCCCCCGCAGCCTGCTCGCCGGACCGCGGCGCGGCTTGACGGGGATGACCGAGCGGGTGGCGGCGCTCGGCGGCGAGGTCGCCTTCGTGCCGCACGACGATGGCGGGTTCGCCGTGCACGCGCGCCTTCCTACGAGGGAGCGGGCGAGATGATCTCCGTGGCCGTCGTCGACGATCAGCCGCTGATCCGTGCAGGGCTGCGGATGATCGTCGACTCCCAGCAGGATCTGGAATGGGCCGGCGACGCAGAAGACGGCGAGGCGGCGATCTCGCTCGCGCGCGCGCATCGCCCGGACGTCATGCTGACCGACATCCGCATGCCGGGACTCGACGGCATCGCGGCGATCGACGGGATCCGCCGCGCGAGTGCGCACACCCGGATCGTCATGCTCACGACCTTCGACCTGGACGAGTACGTCTACGCCGCGCTGCAGGCCGGTGCGAGCGCGTTCCTGCTGAAGGACGCCGGTCCGGAGCAGATCCTCCACGCGATCCGGGGCGTCGTCGACGGCGACGTGCTGCTCGCCCCCGCGCTGACGCGCCGCCTCGTCGAGCAGTACGTCGCGCGGCCGAGGGCGCACGACGGCGACGGGCGTCTCGAGCACCTCACCGGCCGGGAGCGCGATGTCCTCGTCAGTCTCGCGCACGGCCTCAGCAACGCGGAGATCGGCGCGCGGCTGCACGTCTCCGAGGGAACCGTGAAGACGCATGTGAGCAGGATCCTGTTCAAACTCGGCCTGCGTGATCGCGTCCAGGCGGTGATCGCCGCCTACGAGCTGGGGCTGGTCGTGCCCGGCGATCTGCCGCGCCGGTGACCGGGCCCGTTGGGGCATCCTTCAGGCAGGTCGCATAGGCTTGCCTTCATGCGTCGCGGGACATTCCGAGAAGGAACGGTGGACTATGCCGCCGTGGGAGCCACTCACGCACCCGACCTGATGCAGTATCCGCCGGAGCGGAGCATCCCCGCCGAGGAGTCCTGGCGGCTCGGCAGCGGCGAGGAGCGGTTCCGCACCGCCGGCGATGCCCTGCTGTCCTGGACCGCCCAGCGCGCGGCCGGGCTGAAGCTGAGCGACGTGCGTCCCTCGGCCGGTCCGGGATACGCCGGCGTCAGCTTCGACGCCGAGGGGTCGCCGATCGCGCCGAGCAAGGCCGAGGTGGAGCAGCGCTACGACGAGGACGGCACGCCCTGGGCGGGCCCCGGCATGACGTTGAAGGTGCACGGCCGCGTCGCCGGGTTCCGCGCCGACGCCGAGCTCCGGGTGATCTCGGTCACCGAGCAGGCCCGCCGGATCGGGGTGGTGCTGGGTACCGTGGCCGGATCCGTCGTGAGCGGCGAGGAGTCGTTCGACATCGACTGGAACGACGCCGACGAGGTGTGGTTCACGGTGCGGGCGTTCGACCGGCCGAACAGCTTCGTGTACCGCAGCTTCCCGTTCCTGGTGAAGCGCCGTCGCCGGGAGCTGTTCGCCCGTTACCTGCGCGCGATCTCGCCGCTGTACGCGACGCCCGTCTGATGGCCCTCGCTGTGGTCGGGGTGACGGCCTGATGGCCGGGCCCCTGCCGCTGGGGGATCCTGCCCCGGCGGACGGACGGCTGCCCGCCGACCTGCGCATCGACCCCGCGACGGCGTTCTCGGCCTATCTGCACGTGCCGTTCTGCCGGGTGCGCTGCGGATACTGCGACTTCAACACCTACACGGCCTCGGAGCTGCGGGGCGCGCGGCAGGACACGTATGCCGACACGCTGATCGGAGAGATCGGCCTCGCCCGCGACGTGCTCTCCGACGCCGGGACGCTGCGGCCGATGGAGACGGTCTTCTTCGGCGGCGGGACGCCCACGCTGCTGCCGCCGGGCGATCTGGCGCGCATGCTCGGCGCCGCGATCGACGCGTTCGGGATCGCGGACGACGCCGAGGTCACGGTCGAGGCCAACCCCGACACGGTGACGCCGGCGGTCGCGGCCGAGCTCGCCGCCGCGGGCGTGACCCGGCTGTCGATCGGCATGCAGTCGGCCGTCCCTCATGTGCTCGCGGCGCTCGACCGCACGCACCGCCCGGAGAACGTGCGGACCGCGGTGGCTGCCGCCAGGGGCGCGGGGCTCGCCGTGAGCGTCGACCTCATCTACGGCGCGCCGGGGGAGTCGCTCGAGGACTGGCGGGAGTCGCTGCACGCGGCGACCGCGCTGGATCCCGACCATCTCTCCGCCTACGCGCTGATCATCGAGGACGGCACCAAGCTGGCCCGGCAGATCCGCCGCGGCGAGGTGCACGCCCCCGACGACGATCTGCAGGCCGACATGTACGAGCTCGCCGACGCCGCGCTGCGCGACGCCGGGTACGACTGGTACGAGGTGAGCAACTGGGCGCGCACTCCGGCCCAGCGCTCCCGGCACAACCTGGCCTACTGGCGGGGCACCGACTGGTGGGGCTTCGGACCCGGCGCGCACAGCCACGTGGCCGGCCTGCGCTGGTGGAACGTGAAGCATCCCGCCGCGTATGCCCAGCGCCTCGCGGCGGGGGAGTCGCCGGCCGCCGGCACCGAGCGGCCCGGCCCCGAGGCCAGTGCGCTGGAGCGGATCCTGCTGCGCTCCAGGACGGCGGAGGGCCTGCCGCTGAGCGACGTCGCACCCGCCGGCAGGACCCGCGTGGCGGGTCTGATCGCGGACGGGCTCGTGGATCCCGCCGCGGCGCTGCGCGGAGCACTCGTGCTGACGCTGCGCGGACGCCTGCTCGCGGACGCCGTCGTCCGCACGCTGACGGACTGACGGGCGCGGGAGCCTGTTCCGGCCGTCGAGCAGGCGAAGCGAGACGCGACGTCGTCCGCCGCGTCTCGCGCAACGACCCCTGATGCGGATCCCGGCGCGGTAGGATTGGCACTCAGAGCGCACGAGTGCCAACGGTGAGGAGGAGCGATGGTCTCAGAACGCGGACTCCAGGTGCTCCGCGCCATCGTCGAGGACTACGTCGAGACGAACGAGCCGGTGGGCAGCAAGTCGATCGTGGACCGGCACGCCTTCGGCGTCTCGGCCGCCACGATCCGCAACGACATGGCGCAGCTCGAGGACGAGGAGCTCATCGCCGCCCCGCACACCTCCTCGGGACGCGTGCCCACGGACAAGGGCTACCGGGTGTTCGTGGACCATCTCGCCCAGGTCCGGCCGCTGACCGCGGCCCAGCGCAGCGCGATCACCGCCTTCCTCGCCGATCCCGCGGACCTCGACGACCTGATGGTGCGGACCGTGCGCGTGCTCACCCGGCTCACCGGCCAGGTGGCGCTCGCCCAGTACCCGTCCTTCGCCCGCGCCCACGTCACGCACGTCGAGCTCGTGGCGCTCGCGCCGAACCGGCTCCTGGTCGTCCTGGTCACGGACGCCGGCGGCGTGTCGCAGCGGATCGTGCCGCTCCCGGTCGAGCTCGACGACGGCGAGGTCGCGGCGCTGCGCGCGGGGCTCACCGCGCTCATCACGGGCCGTTCCGTGCGCCGCGGCGCCGAGCGCATCGACGCGGCGGCCGCTGACGGACACACCGAATCCAGGATCGGCGCCGCGCAGGCGGCCCTGCTGCGGGCGGTGACCGAGGAGCTCGCCGAGTTCCGCCAGGAGCGGCTGGTGATGGCGGGGGCGGCGACCCTGGCCCGCCGCGAGCACGACTTCCGCGGCAGCATCCATCCGCTCCTCGAGGCGATCGAGGAGCAGGTGACGCTGCTGCGGCTGATGAGTGAGATGCGCGTCGACGAGCACGGGCTCGCCGCGAGCATCGGCACGGAGAACGCCGCGTTCGGCCTCGGCGAGGCGTCGATCGTGGCGAGCGACTACATGACCCACGGGGGGACCGCGCGCGTGGGCGTGATGGGTCCGACCCGGATGGACTACCCGAGCAATCTCGCGGCGGCGCGGGCCGTGGCCCGCTACCTGTCGCGTCTGCTCGAAGAGGACGAGACCGGCCGCTGAGCGGCCGCACGAGCACACGCGTCGCCGCAGGGCGGCCCGGAAAGGCGATGGTGACGGATCACTACGAGGTTCTCGGCGTCTCGCGCGATGCGAGCGAGGACGAGATCAAGAAGGCGTACCGGCGACTCGCGCGTCAGCTGCACCCGGACGTGAACCCGAGCGAGGAGGCCGCGGAGCGGTTCAAGCTCGTGACGCACGCGTACGACGTGCTCAGCGATGCGGATTCGCGCCGCCGCTACGACATGGGCGGCGATGCGAACGGCTACGGCGGCTTCGGAGGGTTCGGCGGCTTCGGCGACATCTTCGAGACGTTCTTCGGCGGCGGGGGAGCCCGCGCCGCCCGCCCGCGGTCCCGTCGCGAGCGCGGTCAGGACGCCCTCGTCCGGGTCACCCTCGAGCTCGGCGACGTGGTCTTCGGGGTGCACCGCGACATCGAGGTGGACACGGCGGTGCTCTGCGAGACCTGCCAGGGATCCTGCTGCCAGGCGGGCACCTCGCCGGTCACCTGCGACATCTGCGGCGGATCCGGGCACGTGCAGCAGCAGGTGCGGAGCCTGCTCGGCAACGTCATCACGACCGCGCCATGCGGATCGTGCGAGGGCTTCGGCACGACGATCCCGTTCCCGTGCCAGACCTGCAACGGCCAGGGGCGCGTGCGCTCGCGCCGGACGGTCGGCCTGGACATCCCCGCGGGCGTCGAGACCGGGCTGCGGCTGCAGCTGCCCGGATCGGGCGAGGTCGGTCGTGCCGGCGGCCCGAACGGCGACCTGTACGTCGAGGTCACGGTCGCACCGCATCCTCGCTTCAGCCGCGACGGCGACGACCTGCTCGCCACGCTCGAGGTGGCCATGAGCGACGCGATCCTCGGCACCACGACGAGCATCGACTCCCTCGACGGGCCGGTCGAGCTGGAGATCCGCCAGGGCCTGCAGTCCGGCGACGTGCTGACCATCAAGGGCCGGGGCATCACGCCCCTGCGCGGAACGCAGCGCGGCGACCTGCGCGTCGGCGTGCAGGTGCTCACGCCGACCAAGCTCGACCACAGGGAGCGCCAGCTGATCGAGGACTTCGCCAAGCGCACCAAGGCGCCGGCGCCGAGGCTGGCCGAGTTCCACCAGGGGCTGTTCTCGAAGCTGCGCGACCGCTTCCGGGGCTGACCGCGATGGCGCTGCACTTCGTCACGTCCGACGCGACCGCCGCCGAGCCCGGTTCGTCGGTGATGCTGACCGGGGCCGAGGCCAAGCACGCCGCGGTCGTCCGGCGCGTGCGGGCCGGCGAGCCCGTCACGCTCGGAGACGGCGCGGGCGTGTGGCTGGAGGGCGAGGTCGCGGCGGCCGAGCCGGCCAGGGTGGAGGTGCGGATCCTGCGGCGCCGGGAGGATCCCCGGCCGGATCCGCGGATCCTGCTCGTGCAGGCCCTCGCCAAGGGCGACCGCGACGAGCTCGCGGTGCAGGCCGCGTGCGAGCTCGGTGTCGACGAGATCGTGCCCTGGCAGGCCGCCCGCAGCGTCTCCCGCTGGGAGGGCGCCAAGGCCGTCAAGGGCAGGGAGCGCTGGGCCACGATCGTCCGCGAGGCCGCCAAGCAGGCGCACCGCTCCTGGGTCCCCGAGGTCTCCGCGGTGGAGAGCACCGCTGACCTCGTGCGCCGCGCGGCGTCGCAGCGGGTCCTGATCCTGGACCCGACGGCCCAGGGGCGGTTGTCCGCCGTCGTCCCGGACGAGCGCGACATCGTGCTCGTGGTCGGCCCGGAGGGCGGGATCTCGCCGGAGGAGCTGGAGCGCCTCACCGCGGCCGGCGCCGAGCGGGTGCTGCTCGGCGACACCGTGTTGCGCACCTCGACCGCGGGCCCGGCCGCGATCGCCGTGCTGAACGTCGCGCGCGGGCGCTGGTAGCCGCCGCAGGAACGGGCTGCGCCGT
>NZ_JBQEOZ010000004.1:57614-113716 GCF_052045495.1 Microbacterium sp. 22242
CGCCCCGGCATCACTGGCAGGCGGTGGCGGGGTAGCCGACCTGCACCGTGGTGCCGCCGGCCGAGAACGCGGTCTCGCCGGCCTCGATCGACGCGGCGTGCGTCGGGAAGGCGATGGTCGTCGTCGCCTCCGCGTCGGGCGCCACGCCGTACGTGGTCTTCGTCCCGAACGGCGTCGCGATCTCGACGTCCTGCGGCGTGGCGGCGGCGTTCTGCACGGCGGCCTTGAACACGATCTGGCTCGTAGAGCAGTGCACCGCGACCGACGGGACGAGAGTGCTCTTCGCCACGCCGACCGCCAGCACCGGGATCTTCAGGTACGAGCCGGGCGTCGCGAACGTGACGCGCACCGCCGAGGCGAGGACCGGCGTGAAGCCGACGGTCGTCGGCAGTCCGTTCGCGTGCGGCACCGCGTTCTGCGCCGTCGTCGCGTGCCAGGTGCCCTGCGCATCGCGGAACTCGACGCTCACGCCTGCGATCTTCCCCTCGATGTTCGTGAAGCCGACCCTGTCCACGATCTGCGCGGACGCCGGCTCGACCGTGAACGTCGCGGAGTCCTTCGGCGTTCCGCCGGTCCACGTGGACCACGACGTCGCGGCGTTGCGGTCGCAGGCGTTCTGCGCCGGCATGGTCGCCCATTCGGTCTGGGAGAAGCTCGCCGACACGGTCGTCCCCGCGGCGGAGCACAGGTCGGTCACGCCGTCGGCGCCCCAGATCTGCACCTCCGAGATCGACTGCCAGGTGTTGGTCGCGGTCTTCAGCTGCAGCCGGATCCCGTTGGTCTCCGGCAGCCCGGACAGGTCGAGCTTCGCGACCGGAGCCGCCGCCGATGCATCCTGCGCGAGCGTCACGCCCACGTCCGCGGACGCCCACGCGCCCGACGCGTCGATGTACTCGGCGGTGATGCTCGACGGCCAGGTCGCGGTGGACCCGTCCTTGTAGGTGTGCACGTCGACCTCATCGACCTTCTCCGCGAGCGGCCAGGAGAAGGACAGCCAGCTCGACCGCGGGTAGACGCCGCCGCCGACCCAGTCGTCCCAGCCCTTGCCCTTCACGTTCCCGTCGACCACGGTCGGCGCCAGATCGTTGCGGCTCGAGGCGGCGACGGCCGCCTGCGGCGCGAGGTTCACGATTCCGGGAGTGGCGACCGTGACGGTGCGCGTGAAGGTGCGGCCGGCGGTGAACTGCGCGTCGGCGGCCAGTGTGCCGGTGATCGTCTGCGGTCCGCGGTCGGCGAAGGAGGTCGCGCTCCAGGTCACGCCCACCTGGGCGGTCACGCCTGCGGAGGTGACGGGGACGGTCGCCGGCAGCTTCGCCCCGAAGTCCTCGCCCGGCTCGACAGTGGTCGGAAGGCCGGTGTCGCCGACGGACCAGATGCCGGTGCCGAGGCCCTTGTCGTCCCAGTAGCTCGCGTCCCAGCCGTGCGCCCATCGGGCCGGATCCTCGACGGCGGGATTGCGCATCTCCGCGCGTCCGTTCTCGCCGAACGTGATCGGCAGCACGACGTACGTGGAGTCCGCCGCACCGGAATCCCAGCGGTCGCCGAAGTAGACATAGCGGCCGCCGCCGAGATCGAGCACGCTCGCGGTCTGCGAGCCGAACGTCGTGCGCCGGGTGTCGCCGACCGACAGCAGGCCGTCTCCGCCCTCGGGGATCGAGTTGTACGCGACGTTCTCGTACGGATCCTTCGCGTCGACTCCGCGGATCCAGGGACCCATCACGCTGTCAGCGGTGTAGTACGTCTGCGGGTTCGGGCCCCAGCCGGTCGCACCGGAGGCCACGGCGTAGTACTTGCCGCCGTGCGCGAAGAGCGCGGGCGCCTCGAGCATGCCGCACTCCTTCACGATCTGGAAGTCCTGCCCGCGCACCGGCGCCGCGGCGGATCCGTCGGCGAAGATGTACGGATAGCGGCCGTCCGCCGAGTACTGGCCGGCATTCAGCTGATCGGTGTCGGTGGTGTGCGTGACGTTCGTGTACGAGGGGTCGAGCTTCGCGACGTAGAGCGAGCGGTTCTCCTCGGAGGAGTAGGAGATGTAGGCGGTGCCGTCGGCGTCCTGGAAGACGGTCATGTCGCGGGCTTGGCCGGGGACGGCGGCCGAGATGCAGTCCTTGTAGTTCGTGCGGTTCGGCATCCGGTAGACCCCGACCATCGTGAACGGTCCGGTCGGGCTGTCCGACACGGCGACGCCCGCCATCGAGCGCGCGTACATGCTGCCGCCCGCGCTGGTCTGTCCGTCCGAGTGCCACCACAGCACCCACTTGCCGGTGCTCTTGTTGTACAGCGCCTTGGGCCGTTCGAACACGGCCGTGTAGGTCGCCGCGTCCGCGGTGTCGAGGTGGTAGTCCAGCTGCGCGATCCGGTCCGCGCGCGGCTTGCCGGCGTCGTCGACAGTGTCGTAGAGCGCGTCGAAGTACGGCGAGGTGAGCTCGGCGGCGCTGGAGACGCTGCGCAGCACCACGCCCTCATCGGTCCAGTTGAGGGTGTCGTACGACTTGTAGGCGTGTACCCCCGGGCTCCCGTAGTACCCGTTGGTCCGGTCCTCGCCGTACCAGTAGTAGACGGTGCGCCCCGACTCCTCGCCGCTGGTGACGCCGTCGGCCGTGACCCCGAGCTCCTTCGCCGTGACGACCTGGCCGCCGTGCGCCTGGATGTGCGCGCCCTTGTCGTCGAACCAGTAGGGCTGGAAGTAGCCGGCGGCGCTGGAACCGGGATCCTGGATCGCCGGATATCCCGTGTAGGTGGTCGGGTCGCCCGTGGGCACGGCACCCTGAGCCGTCCCCGCGCTGCACAGGGCCAGAGCCATGGCCGTGCACGCGACCAGCGCCGCTGCTGCGGTCCTCTTCATTCGCCACTCCTTCGTGTCATGTTGACGTCAACACTGTTAACGTCAACACACATTGAATCAGCAGCGGTGCGGCCGACGCAAGAGTCCGTTCCGACGGGCGGGACGGCTCCGCGCGCCATCCCGCCGATAGACTGGGCGGCATGAGCGAACCCTCGATCTTCACGCGCATCCTGCAGGGCGAGATCCCCGCTGAGATCCTGCTGGAGACCGACCGGATCTTCGCGATCCGCGACATCAACCCGCAGGCGCCGCTGCACGTCCTCGTCATCCCCAAGGACGACCGGTACCGCGACGTCACCGAGCTGGCCGCCGGAGACCCCGGCCTGCTCGCCGATCTCGTCGCCGCCGCCAAGCGGATCGCAGATGAGCACGCGAACGGCGAATACCGCCTGATCTTCAACAACGGCGCGAGCGTCGCGCAGTCCGTCTTCCACGTGCACGCCCACGTGCTCGGCAACCTCGAGGAGAACAAGCTCGTTGGCTTCTGACGATTCGGCCGAGGGCGCAGAACCCTCCCAGGCCCTGAACTCCACGCGCATCGAAGTGGACGGCGTGGCGATGGTGCAGCTCCTCGGACCCCAGGACAGGCTCCTGCGCATGCTCGAGAAGGAGCACCCCGACGTCGACGTGCTGGTGCGCGGCAACGAGGTCACGCTGACCGGCACCCGTCATGCGGTCCGCGCGGCGCGGGCCCTCGTCGACGAGCTGATCGAGCTGACCCGCTCCGGGCACGCGCTCGCGCCCAGCGACGTGGCGCAGTCGGCACGCATGCTGGAGCGGGACGGCCTGCGCCCGAGCGAGGTGCTCGGCGAGGCGATCCTGTCCACGCGCGGGCGCGTGATCCGCCCGAAGACCCTCGGTCAGAAGGAGTACGTCGACGCCATCGACCAGAACACGATCGTGTTCGGGATCGGCCCCGCCGGCACCGGCAAGACGTACCTCGCGATGGCGAAGGCCGTGCAGGCACTGCAGCGCAAAGAGGTCGAGCGGATCATCCTGACCCGTCCGGCGGTCGAGGCGGGGGAGCGGCTCGGCTTCCTGCCCGGCACACTCACGGACAAGATCGACCCGTACCTGCGCCCGCTCTACGACGCGCTCAACGAGATGATGGACCCGGAGATCGTGCCCCGGCTGATGGCGAGCGGCACGATCGAGGTCGCCCCGCTGGCGTACATGCGCGGCCGGGCTCAGCCGCTCGACGCTCAGGTACTGACGCCGTCGGGTTTCGTGCCGATCGGCTCTCTCCACGTCGGCGACCTCGTCGTCGGATCGAACGGCCAGCCGACGCCGGTGCTCGGAGTCTTTCCCCAGGGACGCAAACCCGTCTATCGCGTCAGCTCTCAGGACGGAGCGTCCACGCTCTGTTGCGGAGAACATCTGTGGACGGTGACGACCCGCGATGACAAGCGCCGTGGCAAGTCTCGGGTGCTTCAGACCAGCGAGATGATCGGTCGGCTCCGGCAGAATCACTTCCACCGGTTCGAGCTGCCCGTGGCGCAGCCGGTGCAGATGATCGAACAACCTGTCCCCATGGATCCGTATGCGCTCGGACTCCTGCTGGGGGACGGGTCCATCACGTGCAAGACGACCCCCAGTTTCTCCACGGCCGACGCTGAGTTGGTCGAACGCCTGCAGCAGAGCCTCCCCGGTATGGAAGTGACGCACAAGGACGGGTACGACTATGTGCTCCGGCGTGCCGGAGGCGGACGCGGCGGAGTCATCGTCGCCAACCCCGTGACGGCTGTCATCAGGGAACTCGAGCTCGACGGCACCACATCGTTGACGAAGTTCATCCCGCAGCAGTACCTCCGCAACTCCGTCGATGTCAGGCTTGCGATGCTGCAGGGACTGCTCGACACGGATGGTGGCCCCGTGATGCAGCGCGGCCGCACGTGTCGTGTCCAGTACACGACGATTTCGCCACGGCTGCGTGATGATGTGATGCAACTCGTCCGTTCCCTCGGCGGAGTCGCGTACGTTCGGACACGACTCGCAGCGGGACGCGCTCCCGGACATGCGAATGGGCGTCCGGTCGGCTACCAGCACGATGCGTTCGTGATGGACATTCGTCTTCCAGAGGGAATCGTGCCGTTCCGACTGACGCGCAAACGCGACCTCTATGTGGCCACCAAGGTCGGACGCCCGCAGCGCTACGTCCACGAGATCACACCCGAGGGCGAAGCTGACACCGTCTGCATCCAGGTCGCCGCGGAGGACTCGCTATACGTCACGGACGACTTCCTGGTCACCCACAACACCCTGAACGACTCCTTCGTCGTGCTCGACGAGGCGCAGAACACCACGCCGGAGCAGATGAAGATGTTCCTCACCCGCCTCGGGTTCGGCACGCGCATGGTGGTCACCGGCGACATCACCCAGATCGACCTGCCGCAGGGCGCGTCGGGCCTGCGGGTCGTCACGCGCGTGCTCAAGGACATCGACGACATCCACTTCTCCCGGCTCACCAGCGACGACGTGGTGCGGCACTCGCTGGTCGGGCGGATCGTGGACGCGTACACCGAGTACGACGAGCAGCGCACGGCCGTGCGCGTCGAGCGCGAGCAGGCGACGGAGTTCGCGAACCGCGCGGAGCGGCGCGCGCAGCTGAGACCCGGTCCTCGCGACCGCATGCCGAAACGAGGCCTGAAGTGATCGAGATCAACAACGAGTCCGCGATCGGCATCGACGAGACGGTGCTGCTGCGTCTCACCGAGCGGAACCTCGCGCAGCTGAACGTCAGCGCGGACGCCGATGTGGCCATCGTCCTGGTCGACGAGGGCGCCATGGAGGCGCTGCACGTGCAGTGGATGGACGAGCCAGGGCCGACCGACGTGCTGAGCTTCCCGATGGACGAGCTGCGGCCCGGCACGCTGGACCGGCCCACGCCGCCCGGACTGCTCGGCGACATCGTGCTGTGCCCGCAGGTCGCGGAGACGCAGGCCGCCGCCGCCGAGCACACCCTCATGGACGAGCTGGTGCTGCTCACCACGCACGGACTGCTGCACCTGCTGGGCTTCGACCACGCCGAGCCGGACGACGAGCGCGAGATGTTCGGCCTGCAGCGCGAGCTGATCACCGGCTTCGCCGCCGAGGAGCGCGCGTCGGGGCGGTCCCCGCGTCACGAAGAGGGTCGATGACCTCAGTCCTCCTGCTCGCCGCCGCGGTCCTCCTCGTCGGCTTCGGCGGCCTCATGGCCGCGATCGACGCCGCGCTCTCGGTCACCTCGCGTGCCGACCTGGCGGAGATGGGGGCCGAGGGCCGCAACGCCGCCGCGCTCGCGCGGATCGCGGCGGATCCGGAGCCGCACGCGAACGCGGTCGCGTTCATCCGCGTGCTCGCGGAGACCACGGCCGCCGTGCTCGTCACGGTCGCCCTTCTGCTGCTGTTCGGCGACCAGCTCTGGTGGGCGATGCTCGCCGCGGCCGTGATCATGACCGGCACGACGTTCGTGCTGGTCGGCGCGAGCCCGCGCTCCTTCGGCCGCCTGCACGCGACCGCGATGCTGCGGGTGTGCGCACCGACGATCCGCGCGGTGCGGGTGATCCTCGGCCCGATCGCGCAGGCCCTCGCCGTGTTCGGCAGCAGGGTCACGCCGGGCGCCGGGCGGAGCAGCTTCGCGTCTGAGGAGCAGCTGCTGAGCATGGTCGACGAGGCCGCCTCGCACGATCTCATCGAGGCGGACGACCGCGAGCTCATCCACTCGGTGTTCGACTTCACCGACCAGTTCGTGCGGGCCGTCATGGTGCCGCGCACCGACATGGTCACCGTGGATGCGACGGCGACCACGTCCGAGGCGATGGACCTCTTCCTGAACCGCGGGATCTCCCGGATCCCGGTCGTCGACGACGAGGCCGACGACGTGCTCGGCGTGCTGTACCTGAAGGACCTGGTGCAGTTCGCGTACCGCGACGATCGCAGCTGGCGGGCCGCCACGGTGCGGCAGATCGCCCGTCCGCCCGTGTTCGTGCCCGAGTCGATGCGCGCGGAGACGCTGCTGCAGCAGATGAAGCGCGAGGCCGTGCACGTGTGCATCGTGATCGACGAGCACGGCGGCATCGCCGGCCTGGTCACCCTGGAGGACCTCATCGAGGAGCTCGTCGGCGAGATCTCCGACGAGTACGACCGCCGCAGCGCCGAGGTCGTCGAGCTCGAGCCGGGGCGCTACCGGGTGAGCGGGCGACTCGGGCTGGAGGACGTCGGCGAGCTGTTCGGCGTCGAGCTCGACGACGACGACGTCGACTCGATCGGCGGGCTCCTCGGCAAGGAGCTCGGCCGCATCCCCACTCCCGGCGCGACGGCCGTCGTGCGCGGGCTGCTCCTCACCGGCGGCGCCTCGCGCGGGCGCGGCCGGGGCATCGAATACGTCTTCGTCGAGCGGGCCGAGGAGCCGCACGCGGAGGATCAGGACAAGGAGAAGCACGATGAGCGATGAGCGAGACGCCGGGACCGACCAGAGCGGGCACCGCAGCGGTTTCGTGACGTTCGTGGGCAGGCCGAACGTGGGCAAGTCCACGCTCACCAACGCCCTGGTGGGCGAGAAGATCGCGATCACGAGCGAGAAGCCGCAGACCACGCGGCGGGCGATCCGCGGCATCGTGAACCGTCCGGACGGGCAGCTGGTGATCGTGGACACCCCCGGGATCCACCGCCCTCGGACGCTCCTCGGCGAGCGGCTGAACGACCTCGTCGGCCAGGTGCTGGGCGATGTCGACGTGATCGGCTTCTGCGTGCCGGCGACCGAGAAGATCGGCCCCGGGGACCGCCGCATCGCCGCGTCGCTGGACGGCTACCCGCGGGCGAAGAAGGTCGCGATCGTGACCAAGGTCGACATCGCCGAGCGGGACGAGATCACCGAGCGGCTCATGGAGGTCGACTCCCTGCGCGAGGACTGGGCGGCCGTGATCCCGCTCTCCGCGCTGACCCCTCTCACCGCGGCCGGCAAGGCGCAGCTGGACGTGCTCGCGGACGAGGTGCTCTCGCTCATGCCGGAGGGCCCGTCGCTGTACGAGGACGACATCGTCACGGACGAGTCCACCGAGGACCGCATCGCCGAGATGATCCGCGAGGCCGCGCTCGAGGGCGTGCGCGACGAGCTGCCGCACTCGATCGCCGTGGTGGTCGACGACATCGCGCCGCGTGAGGGATCCGATCTCACCGACGTGCACGCGTCGATCGTCGTGGAGCGCGACAGCCAGAAGGCGATCATCATCGGCCGCAAGGGCGCCCGTCTCCGCGAGGTGGGCGCGACGGCGCGTGCCGGGATCGAGGAGCTCCTGGGGACGCGCGTGTTCCTCGGCCTGCACGTGAAGGTCGCGAAGGAGTGGCAGCGCGATCCGAAGCAGCTCGGAAGACTGGGGTTCTGACATGACCGGCGTCGCACGGCACTGGGTCGCACCGGAATGGGGCGGCCCTGAGCGCTGGCGCTTCGTCGAGACGTCCGTGCCCGAGCCCCGGCCGGGAGAGATCACCGTCCGCGTGCGCGCCGCGGGCATGAACCCGGCCGACCGCAAGCACGTCGCGGCGGCTCGTCCCGGGACGGCCCTGCCTGCGGCGATCGGCTATGAGATCTCCGGTGAGATCACGGCGATCGGACCCGGCACCCGGATCGGATCCGGCGACGCGGCCGTGGGCGACGAGGTGGTGGCGTTCCGGGTGAGCGGCGGCTACGCGACCGCGCTCACGATCCCCGCCGAGAAGGCGTTCCGCAAGCCTGTCCCGCTGTCCCACGCCGAGGCGGCCAACCTGCTGCTCGCCGGAACCACGGCGGCGGAGATGCTGGAGCGGGTGCACGCGACTCAGGGGGAGACGATTCTGCTGCACGGGGCGTCGGGCGCCGTCGGCGTCATGGTGCTCCAGCTGGCCGGACTGCGCGGTGTCCGCGTGGTCGGCACCGCGAACCCGGTCGACACGGCGAGCGCGGACCGGGTGCGCCGGTTCGGCGGGATCCCGGTCGCGTACGGCGAGGGACTGGAGGATCGGGTGCGGGCGCTCGGGGCCGTGGACGCGGCGCTGGATGCGGTCGGCACCGGCGAGGCGGTGGCGGTGTCGCTCGCGCTCGTCGCCGACCGGTCCCGGATCGTCACGATCGCCGCTCCCGAACCGGCCGCCGAGCACGGTTTCCTCGCGATCGCGGGGAATCAGCCCGAAAGCGCCGCGTTCCGCGACCGCATCCGCGGCGAGCTCGTGCGCCAGGCCGACGAAGGCCGGTTGCAGGTGCCGCTCGCGCGTACCTATCCGCTCGCCGAGGCCGTCGAAGCCACGCAGTTCCTCGCCGAGGGGCACCCGGGCGGCAAGCTCGCGCTGATCCCCTGACGGCGCGGGTGACGCGGGCTCCTGCGTCACCAGCCGCCGGAGGATCCGCCGCCCCCGCCGCCTCCGGAGAACCCTCCGCCGAAGGATCCGCTGGAGGACGACGAGGTCGGCGTCGGCGTCGCGCTCAGTGCGCTGCTCATGCCGGTGAGCGAGCCGGCGAAGTTCGCCCCGGTGTAGCCGAGGTACCAGCCGGGCACGACGTGATCGATCTCGTACTGCACGGCGAGCACCTGGCCCCATTCGCGCTCCAGGCCGAACAGCATCGCGTAGGGGAGGAGCCGCTCGTACAGCACGACGACGTTCGCACTGCCGTCCGGGCGCCGCTCGGCGCCGCGGTAGGACTGCAGCATGCGGATCCGGTCCGCTTCCGCGAGCCGGATGTACTCGCGCACGCCGAGCAGGTACTCGCGGGCCTCGGCGCCCTGGGGCGTGAGCACGGCCCGGCGCGGCAGCGACACCAGCACCGCGACGAGGGCGATGCCCGACACGACGAGCGCCACGACGAAGGAGGCGATGGCCGCGGGGCGGCCGACCGCCATGCCGGGCAGGGCGAGAGCGGCCGCGCCCAGCGCGGCGACGAGCCCGAGCGCACTCAGCAGGATCGCCAATCCGGCACGGCGCCGCGCCAGCAGGCCGCGGTCGAGAGCGGCGGCATGAGCGGAGGCGGTCAGGGCCTTGAGGCGGGTCACGAGCTGGTCGTTCGGAATCTCCAGAGAGAGCTTCGTGCCCACGGGCTGGCCGGGGAAGAGCGCAGACAGGGCCTCGGCATCGAGCGGATCGGAGGTCACGGAGCCGCTTCGCAGCTCCAGCACGGGCTTGCTCGTGCCGTCCTCGATGCGGATCGCCTTCCGGATCGCGAGATGGACGATCTCGGCCGAGTTCGCCACCGGCTTGCGGCCGTCCAGCTCCGCCGCGAGCACGGGCGGCAGCGCGGCCGGCACGTCGTACTGGGCGACGACGATGCCGCGACCGCTGCGGCGGCCGCGACGGCGCAGCAGGGCGATCCCGAGGATCGGTCCGCCGATCGCGAGCAGCGCGCCGGCGCCCGCGAGGGGGAACGGCACCACGTCGGTCATCGGGTCCGGGGTGCGGGCGGGCGGCTGCGCGAAGGTGCCGTCCGTGAACGGGAACGCGACGGTCACGCCCGAGCCGGCCGGGACGTCGTCCATCGTCACGGCGAAAGACCGGGACGAGGCCGCCACCGGGGTGAAGGTGCAGGGCGTCGTGGACCCGGTGCGGCCGTCGTAGCACGACGGCGGACCGATCATGGCGGCGCTCACCGCGGGGTCGAACCCCAGCACGGCGGAGAAATGCGCGATCGGCTGCTGCGACTTCAGCGGCAGCAGGTTCCAGTACCATTCGTCGATCCGCCGGTCCGCGGGCCGGTGCACGACGTCGCGCATCGTGTACTCGATGCGGTAGGTGGTCGGTCCGTGCTGGTAGACGTCGGGATCCCCGATCTTCAGCTGACGCTCGCCGTTCTCCGTGCTGCCGTCGTCGTAGGGCAGCGCCGTGCCCGCACCGTCCGTGATCGAGACGACGTGCAGATCGAGCGGGGCGCCGTCGTACCAGGTCGGCAGTCCGCGGACGATGCCGTGGTTCTGATCCGTCTCCGGGAAATCGGCGACGAGCGTCTCGACGACCCTGAGCTCGGCCCTGCCCTGGCCGTCGCGGCCGAGCTGATACGCGCTGTTCCAGGACTGGTACGAGAAATCGTTCGCGTCGGCGTGCGCAGCGGGTGCGGTCAGCAGCGGCGCGAGCACGAGGCCGAGGGCGCCGAGCAGGGCGAGCAGGCGGGCGCGCGGTCGAGCCGTCATGCCAGCCAGACTATCCGCCGGGCCGCACGCGATCAGTGCAGCGCGCTCGCCTGGATCAGCTCGCGCAGCGCGGCCTCGTCGTTGGCGATCTCGACGACCCGCTGGGGCGCGGCGAGCAGCTCCTGCAGCTCGTCCGAGAGCGCCAGGTCGACGCCGAGCGCCTCGGTGATGGTCTCGCCGAACTTCTCCGGCTTGGCCGTCTCGAGCACCAGCATCGGCACGCCGTCCTCCACGAACGAGGCCGCCACGTGCACGCCGTCCGCGGTGTGCGGGTCGATGATCGTCCCCGAGTCGCCGTGCACCGCGCGGATGGTCGCGAGCCGGTCGGCGTGCGTGCTGGTGCCGCTCACGATGCCGAACTCCCCGGCGAAGCGCGGCAGATCGGCGGTGAAGTCGAAGCTGCCCTTCGCCGCCAGCTCGTCCCAGGCGCTGCGCACGCGCTGCGGATCCCTGCCGGCCAGCTCGAAGATGAACCGCTCCAGGTTCGACGCCTTCGAGATGTCCATCGACGGGCTCGAGGTGGCGAGGGTCTGCGCGGCGCTGCGCGGGCGGTAGACGCCGGTGCGGAAGAACTCGTCGAGGACGTTGTTCTCGTTGGCCGCGAGCACCAACCGGCGGATCGGCAGACCCATGCCGCGGGCGAAGAATCCGGAGAGGATGTTCCCGAAGTTGCCGGACGGCACGGCGAAGGAGACCTCGAAGCCGTCCCTCTCGGCGGCGGGCAGTGCGTCGGTCGCGCGCAGCCACGCCCAGAAGTAGTAGACGACCTGCGCCGTGATGCGGGCCAGGTTGATGGAGTTCACCGCGCCGAGGTGCTGCGAGTTCTTGAACTCGAGATCCCCGGCCAGATCCTTGACCAGGTTCTGGCAGTCGTCGAACACCCCGTCGACGGCGATGTTGTGCACGTTCTCGTCCTGCAGGGAGTACATCTGCGCCCGCTGGAACGGGCTCATCCGGCCCTGCGGGGACAGCATGAACACGCTGATCCGGTCCTTGCCGCGCAGGGCGTGCTCGGCCGCGGAGCCGGTGTCGCCCGAGGTCGCGCCGAGGATGTTCAGCACGCCGCCGGTGCGCTCCAAGGCGTATTCCAGCGCCTGGCCGAGGAACTGCATCGCCATGTCCTTGAACGCGAGCGTCGGCCCCTCCGACAGCCCCACGAGCGTGATCCCGCCGCCGATCGGCCGCAGCGGCACGGGCTCGGCGAACACGGCGGGGGAGTAGGCGGCCGCGCACAGCCCGGCCAGATCCTCGCGCGGGATGTCGGTCGCGAAGAGCCCGAGCACCTCGGTCGCCAGCTCCGGATAGCTCAGCCCGCGCCAGCGCTCCCGCGTCTCCGCATCGACCTCGGGCAGCTGCGCGGGCACGAGCAGGCCGCCGTCGGTGGCCAGCCCCTCCAGCAGGGCCTCGCTGTAGGTCTTCGGCTCCCCGCCGCCGCGGGTGGAGATGTAGCGCACGCGAAACTCCTCGGATCGTCAGTCGGCGTGCATCGATTCTCGCAGGTCGGTCGCTTGCCCGGGACCGCGATGACGCATCGGGTCCGATCCGCGGCGTGCGGCCGTGCGCCTCGACACGGCTCGGGAAGCCGGGTTAGGGTGAGCGGAGCAAGACCATCCGGGGGGAGAACTGATGGCCGACGACGCCGACTACGTCTACGACCTGCGCGACGAGTTCGATCGCGAGGCGCAGCGGCTCGCGACGCCCGAGGGCGCGGAGACGAGAACGGTCGCCGACGAGTCCGGCGCGATCTCCGTCGAGTGGGAGCGCGCGACCGACGCGATCTGGATCACCCTGACCGAGGGCTGGCGGTCGGAATACCGTCCGGAAGAGCTGGGCGGAGCGATCATCTCGACAGTGTCCTCGATCGGCACGACCGAGAGCGCCGAGTGGGCCGAGCAGCTCCCGGACGAGGAGACGGTGCGGACCCGGCCGCTCCCGCCGGTCGACGACACGCCCACCGGACGCTTCGCCGAAGCGCTTCGTGAGCGCCGCGGCGAGATCGACCTCGACCAGGTCACCACGCGGCTGTTCGAGATGCTCGGCGAGATCGCCGACGGCGTCGACGGCGCGCTCGACGCCGTGCGCGCGCGCGTCGACGAGGAGATCGTCGGGAGCACCTTCGGCGGCCACGCCACGGCGATCGTGAACGGGGTCGGCACTCCGCTGCGCTTCGAGTTCGACCAGCGCTGGCTCGCCACGGCGAGTGCATCGGCTATCTCGAACGAGGTGACGAACGCGCTGGACATCGCGCGCGAGCGCGTCGAACCCGCGCGCCTCGCGCAGCCGCTGGCCGGCACAGACCTCGGCCGCTTCGCCACGCTGGCCACGGATCCGGATCGTCTGACGCGGATGATCATCGACGGGGAGGAATGACCATGGGCGGTCTCAAGAAGGTCCATTTCGACGCACTGCGCAAGGACGAGACGACGTGGCACGGCGCCGCGACGCAGCTCGACACTCTTGCGAAGGCCGCGAACGGGATCGACGTCTACCGGGCGGCGTTCTCGTTCGCCGGCGGTGACGTCGCCGACACCTACGCGCAGCTGCGCACCCAGGTGATCGGGCTGCTCGGCGACGGCTCGAAGAAGGCCGAGGGTGCCGCGGACGCCCTGCACGACATCCGCACCTCACTGGAGGCGAACGAGCACGCCGCCGTCGCCGAATTCGGGGGCATGTGGACCCCCAAGGACATCTGAGCGGAGGAGACGGACTCATGGATCCCATCAGCAGGGTGCTCGAGCTGCTCGACAAGGTGCAGCACAAGATCGACGAACTCCGCGATTTCGTGAACGGCGTGCTGTCCAAGGTCCCCGGCTTCCTGAGCTGGGTCGTGGACAAGTTCATGGACGCCTGGAACTGGATGATGACCAAGCTCGGCGAGTTCTGGGACTGGTTCACCGACAAGATCGCCTACGCGGGCAACCCGTTCCTGCTCAGCAGCGCCGCCGTGGACTGGAAGGAGAAGGTGGGCGGCCCGGCGGTCAACCTCACCCGCACGCTCGACGACGCGAACCTGGCCGCGGACGACGTCTGGGAGGGCTTCGGCGCCGACCAGTACCGGCAGCACCTTCCGGGGCAGCGCGAGGCGATGACCTCGATCGCGAAGGACTTCGCGGACAACATCTCGTCGGCGATGAGCACGATGCAGATCGCGATCGTGGCCTTCTGGGCCGGCGTCATCGTCGCCGTGATCGCCCTCATCAACGGCATCTCCGCCGCGACGGCCGAGGGCGTCACGATCATCGGGCTGCCCGCCGTCCCGGCGACGGTGGTCGCCAGCATCGCCGTGGCGCTCGCTGCGCTGGGAACCGGGATCTGGATCCTGAACAGTCAGGCGAGCAGCGCCCGTGCCACGCTCGCGTCGGCGTCCTCCGGGGTGCAGAGCTGGCCGGCCTTCGCGTCGTGAGCGACCCGCTCAGCGCCGGATCTGCGGACGGGGTGCGCCGCCGCGCCCGCGCGCGGGCGACCGGAGCCTTCCTGGCAGGCGTCGTGCTGGCGGGATTCGGCGCGATCGTCCTCGGCATGATCCGGACGGCCCCCGGCCTGGCGCCGCTCGGCATCACCTTCGCGACGCTCGGACTGTGCGCCCTGCTGGTCGGCGGCTTCGCGGTCAGCGTCCGGCGACGATTCCCCGACGTGCTTCCGCTCAGCGGAGTGCTGATCCTGCTGCGCTTCGTGATCTATGCGGTCGCGGTCGGGGGAGGGCTCGCCGCGCTGACGGCGGGGCTTCCCTTGATCGCCGCGATCGGCACCGCGCTGCTCGGCGTGCTCGCCGCGGTCGTCGTCGACCTGATGGCGGCCGGGGTCCTGCGCGACATCAGGGCCCCCCGCTGAGCCGGTGAACGGCGCCGGCCGGCTCCCCGCCCCGACATCACGTCGCCGCCGTGCTAGCATGGCCGCATGCGCGCAGGCGGTCTGCTCCTTCTTAGCTGCCGCGACGAGTCCCGTATCTGAGGGCCCCACTCGTCGCGGTGTTCGTGTTGGCCCGCCCCACACTTGATAGCGACGAGAAGAGCACAACCCTCATGAAGAACAATCAGCGTCCCTCCACGATGCCGGTGCACAAGTACCGGCCGTACCACGAGCAGATCCAGGTCGATCTGCCCGACCGCACCTGGCCGTCCGCCCGGATCACTCAGGCCCCGCGCTGGTGCGCGGTCGACCTGCGTGACGGCAACCAGGCCCTCATCGACCCGATGTCGCCCGAGCGCAAGCGGGTCATGTTCGAGCTGCTGGTCAGCATGGGCTACAAGGAGATCGAGGTCGGCTTCCCCTCCGCGAGCCAGACCGACTTCGACTTCGTACGTCAGCTCATCGAAGAGAGCCTGATCCCCGACGACGTCACGATCCAGGTCCTGACGCAGTGCCGTGAGCATCTCATCGAACGCACGTACGAGGCGATCGAGGGCGCCAAGCAGGCCATCGTGCACTTCTACAACTCCACGAGCGTGCTGCAGCGCGAGGTCGTCTTCCGCTCCGACCGCGAGGGCGTCAAGCAGATCGCGCTCGAGGGCGCGCGCCTGTGCCGCGAGTTCGAGAAGCGGATCCCCGACACCGAGGTCTACTACGAGTACTCCCCGGAGAGCTACACCGGCACCGAGTTGGACTACGCCGTCGAGGTGTGCAACGCGGTGATCGAGGTGCTCGAGCCGACGCCGGACCGCAAGGTGATCATCAACCTGCCCGCGACCGTCGAGATGGCGACGCCGAACGTCTACGCCGACTCGATCGAGTGGATGAGCCGGCGCCTGGCGCACCGCGAGAACGTGATCCTGTCGCTGCACCCGCACAACGACCGCGGCACCGCGGTCGCCGCCGCGGAGCTCGGCTACATGGCGGGCGCGGACCGCATCGAGGGATGCCTGTTCGGCAACGGCGAGCGGACCGGGAACGTCGATCTGATCACGCTCGGCGTCAACCTGTTCACGCAGGGCATCGACCCGCAGATCGACTTCAGCGACATCGACCAGGTCAAGCGCACGGTCGAGTACTGCAACCAGCTGCCCGTCCCGGAGCGCAGCCCGTGGGGCGGGGACCTGGTCTTCACCGCGTTCAGCGGCTCCCACCAGGACGCGATCAAGAAGGGCTTCGAGGCGATGGCCGCGAAGGCCGAGGCGCAGGGCGTCACGGTCGACGACATCGAGTGGGGCGTGCCTTACCTGCCGGTCGACCCGAAGGATCTCGGCCGTTCCTACGAGGCGGTCATCCGGGTCAACTCGCAGTCCGGCAAGGGCGGCGTCGCCTACCTGCTGAAGACCGATCACGCGCTCGACCTGCCCCGCAAGCTGCAGATCGAGTTCTCCGGGGTGGTGCAGGCGAAGACCGACGCCGAGGGCGGCGAGGTCACCAGCGAGCAGATCTGGGAGATCTTCACCGACGAGTACCTGCCGGCGTCTGCCGCCGATGCGAAGTGGGGCCGGTTCGAGCTGCTCGGCACCCGCACCCGCAGCGACATGTCCGGCGAGGTCGTGCTGGACGTGGTGCTCCGCGATGACGAGGAGCGGGTGGAGGCGTCCGCGCAGGGCAACGGCCCGATCGCGGCGTTCCTCGAGGTGCTGCGCGAGCGCGGCTTCGAGATCTCGCTGTACGACTACGTCGAGCACACCCTGTCCACGGGCGGCGACGCCCAGGCCGCGGCTTATGTCGAGCTGCAGGTCGGCGACCAGCGGCTGTGGGGCGTCGGCATCGACGGCGACATCTCGACGGCGTCGCTCAAGGCCATCGTGTCGTGCGTGAACCGATCGATCCGTGCGCGTTCCGCCGCGCCGTCGGAGCTGATCGGCGCCTGACGGCATACGACGAGGAGGCGGTCCCGCACGACGGGGCCGCCTCCTCGCCTGTTCCGCTCCGGCCGGAACGCTCAGGGCTTGACGATCGGGATCATCCCCGTCTCGGCCGCGACGCGGCGGCGGTAGAGGCGGCGCTGCTCTGGCAGGGACACGTCGAAGATCACGGCGAGCACCCGGATGATCGCCGTGAGGGCGATCGCGATCGCCGCCGACGGCACGATCCCGAGGCCCAGGCCGTGCGCGATCACGAGGAACGCGCAACCGGCGCCCGCGGCGACCGCGTACAGCGATCCCACGTGCATGATCGAGACCGGCAGGCCCATCAGCACATCGCGGAGGATCCCGCCGCCGGCCGCCGAGCACACGCCGATGAAGACCGCGGGCACTTCGGGAAGGCCGAAGGCGATCGCCTTGCTCGTGCCGAACGCGCCGAACATGCCGATCACGACCGCGTCGAGGACGACGATGAACGTGTTGACGCGGTTGAGGACGCCGGCCAGCAGCATCCCGACCAGCGCGGCGCCGGTGGCGGTGATCAGGTACCAGTTGCTCTGCAGCGATGCCGGTGTCTGTCCGATCAGGATGTCGCGGATGAGGCCCCCGCCCATGCCGATCATGATCCCGATGATCGCGACGCCGAGCAGGTCGAGGCGGCGCTGCCCCTGGAAGCCGCTCGCGAACATGGCGCCCTGCACGCCGCCCAGGCCCACGCCCAGCAGATCGGCCCAGAGCGGGATGGTGAAGGTCGGTTCGGTCACGCCTCCATTGTCGCCGGTGGTGGGATGATCGAGGAATGCCCACGTACCGAGACGAAGCGGTGATCCTGCGCACCCACAAGCTCGGCGAGGCGGATCGCATCGTCACGATGCTCTCCCGCACCCACGGCAAGGTCAGGGCGGTCGCGAAGGGGGTGCGCCGCACCTCGTCGAAGTTCGGCTCGCGCCTGGAGCCGTTCATGGTCGCCGACGTGCAGCTGTACCAGGGCCGCTCGCTCGACATCGTGCAGCAGGCCGAGTCGCTCGGCTCCTACGGCGCGGACATCGCGCTGCACTACGACCGCTACACGGCCGCCAACGCGATGGTGGAGACCGCGGACCGCTTGAACGACTCGGAGGCGACGCCCGAGCAGTATCTGCTGCTCGTGGGCGGGTTGCGGGCGCTGGCCCGCGGCGAGCACGCCGCCCGCAGCATCCTGGACTCGTACCTGCTGCGGGTGATGGCGCTGTCCGGCTGGGCGCCGTCGTTCACGGACTGCGCGCGCTGCGCCAGGCCGGGGACGCACACCGTGTTCGTGCCGCAGATGGGCGGCATCGTCTGCGACGCCTGCGCCCCCGTCGGCAGCCCGCGGATCCCGGTCTCGGCGCTCTCGGTGCTGCGCGCGCTGATCGCCGGGGACTGGGCCGAGGTGGACGCCGCGTCGGTGCAGGACACCGCCGCCGCCTCGGGCGTCATCGCCGCCTACGCCCAGTGGCACCTCGAGCGGGGGATCCGCTCGCTCTCCCTCGTGGAAGGACCCCGGTGAGCCCCAAGCCGTACACGCACAAGGACGCCGTGCCCTATCGGCCGCTGGACTGGACCGGTGCGCAGCCGCCGGCGTTCCCCGCGGTTCCCGAGCACGTCGCGATCGTCATGGACGGCAACGGCCGCTGGGCGAACCGTCGGGGGTTGAACCGGATCGAGGGGCACAAAGCGGGGGAGGAGGTGCTGCTCGACGTGGTCGCCGGGGCGATCCAGGCCGGGGTGAAGCATCTCAGCGTGTACGCGTTCTCCACCGAGAACTGGGCGCGCTCGCCTGAGGAGGTGCGCTTTCTGATGGGCTACAACCGGGACGTGCTACACCGCCGCCGCGATCAGCTCAACGAGTGGGGGGTGCGGATCCGCTGGGCCGGGCGCAAGCCGCGGCTGTGGGGATCCGTGATCAAGGAGCTCCAGATCGCCGAGCAGCTCACCGGCGGCAACGACGTGCTGACGCTCACGATGTGCATCAACTACGGCGGCCGGGTCGAGATCGTCGACGCCGTGCGCGCCATCGCCGAGGACGTCAAAGCGGGACGGATGCGGCCTGGCGCGATCTCCGAGAAGGCGATCCGCAAGCACCTCTACATTCCTGACATGCCGGATGTCGACCTGTTCCTGCGCAGTTCGGGCGAGCAGCGCACGTCGAACTTCCTGCTCTGGCAGTCGGCCTACGCGGAGATGGTGTTCCTGGACACGCTGTGGCCGGACTTCTCGCGCGAGGAGCTGTGGCGCGCGATCGGGATCTACCTCTCCCGGGATCGCCGCTTCGGTGGGGCGGTCGACACTCCGGAGGCGAGCGCGGAAGCCTGAGGCGCACTCACGCGTTCTGCACCGCGGCCTGGCGGTACGACCCTGTCCGGGCGTGGGCGCAGCCCGTTCTGACTGACGGTGCGTTCCGGGTGCGGCATGTCCTGACCGGCGGTGCATTCCGGCCGTATCCCCGTCCTGACCGGCCGTGGATTCCGAGCTCGGGAGCACCGCGTCCTGCACCCCAGCCTGGTCGCGTACGGCGAGGGCGCAGGCGCACCGCGTCCTGACTGACCGTCCATTCCGGGCGTGGGCGCACCGTGTCCTGACTGGCGCTGGATTCCCTGCGCAGGCGCGGTACGTCCTGACTGACGGTGCGTTCCGGGCGCGACACGCGCTCTTCGGCCGGATTCACGGCACCTCCGGAAGGCGGGCTCAGGCGGCGGGCCGGAACCGTTGGGGTGGTGGGTCGATGTCGCTCCATGTGTACTTCAGCGGGAGCCGTCGCTCGAGGACGGTCTGCTTCCCGCCGCGGTGATGCAGGACGAAATCGGCCTTCCCGGCGCGGGTGATCCGCCGGCCGCCGTGGTGGAGTTCCATATGGTGGAATCGACAGAGAAGGATGCCACGGTCGATGTCGGTGCGGCCGTCGTCCCTGGCCCACTCGTCGATGTGATGGGCTTCGCAGTACGAGGCGGGTCTGTCGCACCCGGTCCAGCGGCATCCGCCGTCGCGAATCGCGAGGCCGATCCGTTGCCGGGCGGTGAACAGGCGCGACTCACGGCCCACGTCGAGCGGGTTTCCGCACGCGTCGACCGTGACGAGCAGCGTGCCGGCGTCGCAGACGCGACGTTCGGCGACCGACGCCGGCACCGTCGTCAGGCCGTCCTCCGTGAACGCGATGGAGGTGCGCGTGCCGTCCGGGGCGACGGGCTGCACGAGACGCAAGCCCGCCTGGCGGGTGCCGAAGACGGTCTTGGCGTCCGCGAGCGCACCGGCCCGGATGAGGTCGAGGAGCAGGTCGTAGGCCAGCTGGTCATTCGTCCGCCGGTCGCTGACGAGGTCCGCGGCCTGCGTCTTCTCGTCGGCATCGACGAACCTGGGTCCTCCCCGCCGGGGCCGCAGCGCCGTGGCGAAGATCGTCTCGATGTAGGCGCCGCTCTCGTCGTCGCACACGGCCGACGCGTGGCGGACTCCGTCTTGGTCGACCCAGATGCGGAACGAACGCCTCTCGTAGCGGGCCTGGAATCGGGCTTCGGCTCCTTCCGGATCCAGCAGGTCGCGGATGGAGCGCGCGGACGCGCCCAGTTCTTCGACCGTCCGCCGCGCCGCCTCCTCGACGAGGTGCGCAGCCGCGTGCGCCCACGCCTCCCGTGCCTCATCGTGTGCGGCCTGATCTCGTGCAGCCTGATCTCGTGCGGCGCGGTCTGCTCTCGTGCAATCCGCGGGCACGGAGGGCGGGTCGCCGAGACCGCGTCGGATCGCGTCGAACTGGGCCGACGTGAGCGCCCCGGCTCGCAGGGAGTCGCGCAGCACCTGCCGCCAGTCGCGCGCCACCTGATCCTCACTCGACGGCTGATCAGACGACGGGGAACCGTTGCCACCGGCGTCTGGCCCAGCATCGCCATCTGGCGTGCCGTCACTCGGCTCTGCATCGCCACCGAGACCGCCGCCGGGTTCATCGCCGACGGTCCCACCGCCGGCTGGTACCTCGCCAGCACACGGCGCGCCGTGATCGTGCTCATCCTGAGAGAACAACGCCTCCCCGACTCGCACCTGACGGGCCGCCTCGCCCTTGGTCATCCCGCCGAGCTCCTGGAGAAGCGACATCGCCGACCGGTGCCCGCGCGACTGCGCCAACCCGGAATGCCCGGCCTCCCGGGACGAGCGGCGCGCGATCACCCCAGCGCAGATCAGCTGGATCTGCTCTGCGAGCTGCCCGATCTCTACCGCTTCGCGGCACGCGGTGACCGTGTCCTCATCGCCCAGCGCATCGATCACCGTCTGCACCTCGGACGCGCCGTCGTCCGCGCTGACCCGCCCTGCCAGGGTCGGGATCAGCGCCGCGATCGCATCCAACGTCGTCATACCCCCATTCTGCTCGCGGCCACCGACATTCGAACCCCAGATCAGGCCCATCTTCCGAACCGGGGATAACTCGTTCCCGATACCGGATGTGGAGGACGATCCGGCGCTTTCGCTGCTCGCTTCCGCGTTTCTCCGAGTCGCGAATAGGCGGACCAGCGCACCCGTGCCGATCCCACCGCACAAGGCACGGTCAGGGCGCGCCTCTCGGTCGCGGCCCGTGCTGCCGCGAACCTCCGAACCGCACGATGCGGTAAGCTGGACCCCGCGAAGGGGAGTATCCCGACTTCACGCGATCGTCATCACGAGGCCCGCCGACGGGCTTCCGGGCGCGTGCCGCTGTTCCAGCGGGGGAGAGACTTTCGGTCATCGACCGACCCTTCCGAAAGGCCCCCGTGGACGTTCCCGTCTGGTTCGAAATCGTCTCGCTCGCCCTCCTGCTGCTGGTCCTCCTCGGCGATCTGCTGATCGTGCGCTGGCGTCCGCACATCCCCTCCACCAAGGAGTCCACGCTCTGGGTGGCGTTCTACGTCGCTCTGGCGCTCGGGTTCGCGGGGCTCCTGCTCGCCGTGGCCGGCCCGGGTCACGCGGGCGAGTTCCTCACCGGATGGGCGCTCGAGTACAGCCTCTCGATCGACAACCTCTTCGTGTTCGTGCTGATCATGGCCCAGTTCGCCGTTCCTCGGAAGCTCCAGCAGGAAGTGCTGATGGTGGGCATCATCATCGCGCTCGTGCTGCGGGGGATCTTCATCCTCCTCGGCGTCACGATCATCGAGAACTTCGCGCCCGTCTTCTACCTCTTCGGCGCCTTCCTCATCTGGACCGCGATCCGTCAGGCGATGCCGGAGAAGGAGCACGAGGACGAGGTCGCCAAGGAGGGCTTCGCGGTCCGCCTGGTGCGTCGCCTCGTCCCGGTCAGCGACGAGTTCGACGGCCCCAAGCTGCGCACCGTGGTGGGCGGCAAGCGGATGTGGACGCCGATGATCATCGTGTTCGTCACGATCGGCGTGACCGACCTGATGTTCGCGATCGACTCGATCCCGGCGATCTTCAGCATCACGCAGAACAGCTTCCTCGTCTTCACGGCGAACATCTTCGCTCTGATGGGTCTGCGCCAGCTCTACTTCCTGCTCGGCGACCTGCTCGACCGGCTCCGTTACCTGCACTACGGCATCGCGGTGATCCTCGCGTTCATCGGCGTCAAGCTCGTGCTGCACGCGATGCACGAGAACTCGGTGCCGTTCCTCAACGGCGGCAAGCCGATCGAATGGGCGCCCGATGTGCCGATCTGGCTGTCGTTGACGGTGATCGTCGTCGCCATGCTCGGCGCGACCGGCGCGAGCCTGATCGCCTCGGGCCGCGAGAAGCGCCAGGAGCGCGCGCTCGCGGAGTGACCGAGATCCGGCGGAACGACCTCCACAGGAGGATCCGTCGCGGAGAAGCACGACGATCTCAGGGATCGCTCCTGTGCATGCGCGAAGGAGTAGCAAGACGACGCTGTCGGCGAGGGATGGTCCGGCGGTCCGTGGCGGACCGATTCCGGAACGGTGTCCCTGTAGGAAGCGCGCCGCAATACCGGTACCCTCTGGCCATGGAGCCCGAGACGGACGCGATGGTGAGTGACGCCGCGATGCCCCCGAATCAGACGCTGATCTGGGGCGGCACGCTGATACTCCTCGCGGGTCTCGGCGGGTTGCTGTTCGCAGTCAGTCGGACCCTCACGGCGTCTCTCGTCGCCTCCTCGCTGTTCTGCGCCGCGTGCGTCCTCTTCGCGGTGGGGATGCGCAGCGGTGGCAGCGTGGTCGGACGCAGCGTCTGGGGTCGTATCGGCCTCGTGGGAACCGGTGCCGTGCCGCTTGTGTCAGAGATCCTGCTGGCGCTCAGCGTGCTGAACGGGCCGGGACAAGCAGTGCTGACGGCGACTTTCGTGCTCAGTGGGGTCGCCGGGCTGTGCGCCATCGTCGCGACCGTGGCGATTCTGCGGCAGCGCGCGGTACCGAGGCCGTGGCGATGGATCCCGCTATACGCGATCGGCATCGTGGAGACCATCAACCTTCTGGCGCAGGGATCCGTGTCCGGGACGCAGACGCTCGACATCTCGGTGCGACTGGTGATTGGTCGGATCGCGACGGCGCTCCTGTGGATCGGCTATGGCGTGATCTCCTTGATGCTCGCACGCAGGATCGCTCGTCTTGAGTCGATGCCGCGCCCGGTGATCGAGCCCGGAGAAGCGAACCTGGGGAGGCGCTCGTAAGAGTGCTGCGCGACTGCCTCGCGGAGACCTCGGGCGATGCCGCGACAGCCGGCTTGGACCGGCGTGTCGGACAGCTCAGATCGCCGCGGCATCGACGTTCACCTGAGCGCCGTCGCGGACGCCCAGGGTGGGTGGGAGACTCCCACCCTGACCGAGGGTAAACTCGTGCGCATGCAGGCGGTGCAGCTTCTCCTTAGCAGCCGCGGCGAGACCTCGATCTAGGCTTTCCTCGCCGCGGTGTCCTTCGCCCTGCTCTTCAGGGGATACGGCCGCACCACTACCCAGGAGAAGCAACGCATGAATGACGCATCCCCCCGCCCCCGCACGCTGGCAGAGAAGGTGTGGGACGACCACCTCGTGGTGAAGGGCGAGAACGGCGAGCCCGACCTCATCTACATCGACCTGCACCTCGTGCACGAGGTCACCAGCCCCCAGGCCTTCGACGGCCTGCGCGCCGAAGGACGGCCGCTGCGGCGCCTCGACCTCACGATCGCCACCGAGGACCACAACACCCCGACCCTCGCGATCGACAAGCCCATCGCCGATCTCACCAGCCGCACCCAGATCGAGACGCTGCGCCGCAACGCGGAGGAGTTCGGCGTGCGCCTGCACTCCCTGGGCGACGCCGAGCAGGGCATCGTGCACGTCGTCGGCCCGCAGCTCGGCCTGACCATGCCGGGCATCACGGTGGTCTGCGGCGACTCGCACACCTCCACGCACGGCGCGTTCGGCGCGATGGCCTTCGGCATCGGCACGAGCGAGGTCGAGCACGTCATGGCGACCCAGACGCTGCCGCTGAAGCCGTTCAAGACCATGGCGATCAACGTCGAGGGGACGCTCCGCCCCGGCGTGACCGCGAAAGACATCATCCTCGCCGTGATCGCCAAGATCGGCACCGGCGGCGGACAGGGCTACGTGCTCGAGTACCGCGGCAGCGCGATCCGCGCCCTCTCCATGGAGGGCCGCATGACGATCTGCAACATGTCGATCGAGGCCGGCGCCCGTGCCGGCATGGTCGCGCCCGACGAGACCACGTTCGCGTACGTCCAGGGCAAGCCGCACGCGCCGCAGGGGCAGGACTGGGACGACGCGGTCGCCTACTGGAAGACCCTGCCGACCGATGAGGGCGCGACGTTCGACGCCGAGGTGTTCATCGACGCCGACGCGCTGGAGCCGTTCGTGACCTGGGGCACCAACCCCGGCCAGGGCGTGTCGTTGTCGGCCTCGGTCCCGAACCCGGCCGACATCGCGGACCCGAACGAGCGCAGCGCCGCCGAGCGCGCGCTGGAGTACATGGACCTGAAGCCGGGCACGCCCCTGAAGGCGGTGAAGGTCGACGCCGTGTTCATGGGATCCTGCACCAACAGCCGGATCGAGGATCTGCGCGCCTTCGCGTCGGTCATCAAGGGCAAGACCAAGGCCGACGGCGTGCGTGTCATGGTCGTTCCGGGATCCGCCCGGGTGCGGCTGGAGGCAGAGGCCGAGGGCCTGGACAAGGTCTTCACCGACTTCGGCGCCGAGTGGCGCTTCGCGGGCTGCTCGATGTGCCTGGGCATGAACCCGGACCAGCTGGCCCCGGGGGAGCGCTGCGCGTCGACGTCGAACCGCAACTTCGAGGGACGGCAGGGCAAGGGCGGGCGCACGCACCTGGTCTCGCCGCTCGTCGCCGCGGCCACGGCCGTGCGCGGCACGCTGTCCAGTCCCGGCGACCTGATCGAGAACGGGCAGGAGGCCTGAGCATGGAGAAGTTCACGACCCACACCGGCGTCGCAGCCCCGCTGAAGCGGTCCAACGTCGACACCGACCAGATCATCCCCGCGGTGTTCCTGAAGCGGGTCACCAAGACCGGCTTCGAGGACGCGCTCTTCCACGCGTGGCGGCAGGATCCTGACTTCGTGCTCAACCAGGAGCCGTTCCGGAACGCGTCCGTGCTCGTCGCGGGTCCCGACTTCGGCACCGGATCCAGCCGCGAGCACGCGGTCTGGGCGCTGCGCGACTACGGGTTCAAGGTCGTGCTGAGCCCCCGCTTCGCCGACATCTTCCGCGGCAACTCCGGCAAGCAGGGCCTGCTCGCCGCGACCGTCGACGAGGCCGACATCAAGCGGATCTGGGCGCTGATCGACGAGGATCCCGGCCGTGAGATCACCGTCGACCTGGAGGCGCGGACCGCCGCGATCGGCCCTTCGACGGGCTCAGGGACCGTGTTTCAGACCTCCATCGGGATCGACGATTACACTAGGTGGCGGCTCCTCGAAGGGCTCGATGACATCGGGCTCACCCTGCGCAACGAAGACAAGATCGCGCAGTTCGAGGCCCGTCGCGAGTCGTGGCGGCCACGGACCCTTCCTGTTCGCTGAACCGGAGCGGCCGTGAGCCTAGGGCATCCGCCCGGCGGCTCCGGCCGCGCCCGTTCCACAAGAAGAGGCCCTGAATGACGACACCGCTGCACGAGACCACGATCGCTTCACCGCTCACCGGGGACGTTCTGGCGATCCGCGGCGGACGGCCACTCCACGGACGGGTGGATGTGAAGGGCGCCAAGAACCTCGCCACCAAGGCGATGGTCGCGACTCTCCTCGGCGAGACGGCGAGCACCCTGCGCGACGTCCCGGATCTGAGCGACGTCGCGGTCGTGCGCTCCCTGCTCGAGGTGCACGGCGTGCGCGTGTCGGAGGGCGACGAGCCCGGTGCGCTGGTGTTCGACCCGAGCGACGTGGAGTCCGCGCACTTCGAGGAGATCGACGCGCACGCGGGCTCCTCGCGCATCCCGATCCTGTTCTGCGGCCCGCTGCTGCACCGCCTCGGCCAGGCCTTCATCCCCGACCTCGGGGGCTGCCGGATCGGCGACCGTCCGATCGACTTCCACCTCGACGCGCTGCGCAAGTTCGGCGCGATCGTCGAGAAGCTGCCCAGCGGCATCCGCCTCTCCGCCCCGAACGGGCTGAAGGGCGCGAGCATCCACCTGCCGTACCCGAGCGTGGGTGCGACCGAGCAGGTGCTGCTCACGGCTGTGCGGGCACAGGGCCAGACCGAGCTGCGCAACGCGGCCATCGAGCCCGAGATCATGGACCTGATCGCGGTGCTGCAGAAGATGGGCGCGATCATCTCCTACGAGCCGAACAGGGTGATCCTGATCGAAGGCGTCGAGACGCTGCGCGGCTACGACCACCGTTCGATCTTCGACCGCAACGAGGCCGCGTCGTGGGCCTGCGCGGCGCTGGCGACGAACGGCGAGATCTTCGTCGGCGGCGCGAAGCAGCAGGAGATGCTGACCTTCCTGAACGTGTTCCGCAAGGCCGGCGGCTGGTTCGACGTCCGCGAGGACGGGATCCTGTTCCGCCGCGAGGGAGACCTCAAGCCGGTCATCGTCGAGACCGACGTGCACCCCGGGTTCATGACCGACTGGCAGCAGCCGCTCGTGGTCGCCCTGACCCAGGCGCACGGACGCTCGGTGGTGCACGAGACGGTGTATGAGAACCGGATGGGCTTCACCGATGCCCTGGTCAAGATGGGCGCCGACATCGTCGTGCACCCGCACGGCCTGCAGGACGGTCCCCGTCGCGTCGCGCGCCGCGAGCTCGAGCAGGCCGCGGTGATCACCGGCCCGACCCCGCTGCACGGGGCCGACATCGTGGTCCCCGACCTCCGCGGCGGCTACAGCCACGTGATCGCGGCGCTGACCGCGACCGGCGAGTCGCGGGTGTCCGGCGTGGACATCCTCAGCCGCGGCTACGAGAAGTTCCTCGACAAGCTCACCGCCCTGGGCGCCGACTTCGACGTGATCGGCTGACATGCGCGCGACCGCCGAGAAGACCCGCCCGAGCCTGTTCTGGTTTCTGGCGGTCTTGGTGGTGCCGTTCATCGGCGTCGTCGCGAGGATCCGGATCCGGAACGCGGACAAGCTGCCGCGCTCCGGCGCCTTCGTCCTCGCACCGAACCACTACTCGGAGTTCGACCCGCTGATCGTCGCCGCGGCCGTATGGCGGCTGGGCCGGGCCCCGCGCTTCATGGCGAAGGAGAGCCTGTTCCGGGTTCCCGTGCTCGGCTGGGCGCTGCGCGGCACCGGCATGATCCCGGTGGCGAGGGCGTCGTCCGCGGCGGCCGCGAAGCAGACCCTGGCGGAGTCCAAGACGCTCGCCGAGCACGGCCGCGGGGTCATCGTCTACCCGGAGGGGACTCTCACGAGGGACCCTGATCTGTGGCCGATGCGCGGGAAGTCCGGGGCCGTCCGCCTCGCCCTCGCCGGCGAGATCCCGCTGATCCCGATGGCGCACTGGGGCACCCAGAAGATCATGGGCCGCTACCAGAAGGGGCTCAGCCTGTGGCCCCCGCGGAAGACCGTCGAGATCCTCATCGGGGACCCGGTCGACCTCTCCGATCTGCACGGCCGCTCCGGCGAGCGCGCTGCCCTCGTCGAGGCGAACGACCGGCTGATGGCAGCGATCACCGCGCTCCTGGAGGAGCTCCGCGGCGAGAAGGCTCCGCCGGAACGCTGGAACCCGGCCGATCACGGCCAGAAGGAGACGGGCCGTCTTGACTCCTAGGAACCCGCCGCGCACCGCATCGATCCCTCTCGGTCCTCGCGTCACGGTGATCGGCGCCGGGAGCTGGGGCACCACGTTCGGCAAGATCCTCGCGGACGGCGGGGCTCAGGTCACGATGTGGGCCCGACGCCAGGAGCTGGCGCACGAGATCGACGAGGCCAAGCGCAACTCGCAGTACCTCGCCGGCATCAACCTGCCGCGGAACATGTCAGCGACGCACCGCCTCGCCGAGGCGCTGGACGGCGCCGAGCAGGTCTACCTGTCGGTGCCGAGCCAGACGCTGCGGGAGAACCTGAAGGCGCTGCGCCCGCTGCTGCAGGACTCGAGCGTGCCCGTCGTCAGCCTGATGAAGGGCGTGGAGAAGCGCACCGGGCTGCGGATGAGTCAGGTCATCGAGCAGGAGCTGCGCTGCGATCCCGACCGGATCGCGGTCGCGAGCGGGCCGAACCTCGCGCTCGAGATCGCGCGCGAGCAGCCGACCGCCGCCGTCATCGCCTCGAACAGCCAGGAGACCGCCGACGCGGTGGCCCGCACCGCGCGCAACCGCTACTTCCGCAGCTTCGTGAACACCGACGTGATCGGCACGGAGTTCGGCGGCGTGCTGAAGAACCTCATCGCGGTCGCCATCGGCATCGTCGACGGCGTCGGCTACGGCGAGAACACCAAGGCGTCGATCATCACCCGCGGGCTCGTGGAGATGACCGACTTCGCCGTCGCGAACGGCGCCCAGCCCGGGACCCTGCAGGGTCTCGCCGGTCTCGGCGACCTGATCGCGACGTGCCAGTCGCCGCTCAGCCGCAACAACACGGCCGGGCGCCTGCTCGGTCAGGGATACAGCTTCCAGGACGTGGTCAAGCAGATGCAGCAGACGGCCGAGGGACTCGCGTCCGTCGCGCCGATCCTGCAGCTGGCCCGCGCCGCCGGCGTGGAGATGCCGATCGTTCAGCAGGTGAAGATGGTGCTCGACGGCACCATGAACCCGCGCGACATCGCCCCGCATCTGACCACCGACGACGACACCCCGCAGGGGGAAGGGACGGGCAATGGACAAGCAGACGGTGGTGGTGCTCTTCGGAGGGCGCTCCAGCGAGCATTCGATCAGCTCCGCCACGGCGGGCGGGGTGCTCCGCGCGCTTGACCGCGAGCGCTACGACGTCATCCCCGTGGGGATCACCCGCTCCGGCGCGTTCGTGCTCGAGGACGACGATCCGGACAAGTTCCCGCTCGACGCGGAGCACCTTCCCGAGGTCGCCGACAACGGCACCCGCGTGCAGTGGCCGGAGCCCGGCGGGACGCGCACGCTGCGCGTGACCCGCGCGGACGGCTCCGTGCACGACCTCGGCGGCATCGACGTGGTGCTGCCGCTGCTGCACGGCCCGCACGGCGAGGACGGCACGCTGCAGGGCTACTTCGACACGCTCGAGGTGCCCTATGCCGGCGGAGGCGTGCTCGACTCCGCGCTGTGCATGGACAAGCACTTCATGAAGATCGCGCTGCAGGCCGCCGGCATCGCCGTCGCCCCGTGGATCACGGTGCGCGCGCGGCAGTGGACGGACGACGCCGCCGGCGTGCGCGCCGGCGCGGCGGAGCTCGGGCTGCCGCTGTTCGTGAAGCCGGCCCGCGCCGGATCCAGCGTCGGCGTCTCGAAGGTGTCCGATCTCGCCGACCTCGACGAGGCCCTGCGGATCGCGTTCGCGGAGGACGACAAGGTGCTCGTGGAGACCGGGGTGGCCGGCCGGGAGATCGAGGTCGCGGTCCTCGAGGGCGCGTCGGCGCCGCGCGCGTCGGTGCCCGGCGAGATCGTGCTGACGTCCCGCGGCTTCTACGACTTCGAGGGCAAGTACCTCGGCGGCGACGGGGTGGAGGTGGTGTGCCCGGCCGAGCTCGATGCCGCAGAGGTCGCGGCGATCCAGGACGCCGGGATCCGCGCGTTCGAGGCGGTCGACGGCCGCGGACTGGCGCGCGTCGACATGTTCCTGCTGCCTGACGGCGGTCTCGTCGTGAACGAGCTGAACACGATGCCGGGGTTCACGCCGATCTCGATGTTCCCGAAGTGCTGGATCGCCTCGGGACTGACCTACCGCGACCTGATCACCGAACTGATCGAGGCGGGGCTGCGCCGCTGACGGCGCGCCCACTCGGCCGCGGTTGCGCCGCTGACAGCGCGGCGCATCGAGGGCGTGCGCGGACGCACGGGGGAGAAGGACCGAGCGGCTAGGGCGTCGGGCTCGGCGTCGCGTCGGCTCCGGGCCGCGCCGTGCAGGCGTGCGTCGCCGGGATCGTCGCGATCGCCGCGGCCAGGCTCTTGTCGCCGATCACGTCGTTCGCGCTCACGCCGGTCTTGGGACTGTTGTCGATGAAGAGCTGCACGGCCGGCTTGCGCCCGTAGGTGGTGAGCGTCAGGTACGGCTGCTTCGAGTCGTCGACGAGCCAGTCGATGCCCTGCAGCGAGATGCACTGCAGGGTGCTCGTGGGCTGAGTCTCGGGCAGGCCGCAGGTGAGCAGGACGACGGCGGGATCGCCCCAGGCGGCCGTCGCCTGCGCGTCCGTCCACCGCCGGTCGTGCCCGGCGATGCTCGGCACGTTCTGCAGGCGCACGGTGACGTCCGCGCAACGGGGATCGTTCGCGTCGTCCGCCGGATCCAGATGCACGGTCGAGCTGCAGCCGGCGAGCACGCCCGCCGCGACGACGACGAGGAAGGCGGCGGCGAGACGGCGGGGCATCGCTCCAGGCTACCGTTGTGACCATGGCCGACCTCCCAGCTACCGGACCCGCCGACGCCCTCCTCGACGACCCCATGATCGGCGACGTCAGCGAGGGAAGGGTGCTCCGCACGATCCTCAGCCGCACCCCCGCGGGCGACTTCTCCGTGGTGGGGCCGGGGGACGACGCGGCCGTGATCGCCGCCCCGTCCGGATCCGTGGTGGCCACCACCGACACGCTGGTCGAGGGCCCGGACTTCCGCGCGGCATGGTCCGGCGGCTACGACCTCGGCTGGAAGTCGGCCGCCGTGAACCTCGCGGACATCGCGGCGATGGGTGCGCGTCCGACCGCGCTGCTGGTCGCCCTGGCCGTGCCCAAGGACCGGCGGCTGTCGTTCATCGCGGCCCTCGCGGACGGTTTGCGCGACGCCTGCGCGGCCCTTGCCCCCGGTTGCGCCGTGGTGGGCGGCGACCTGACCGTGTCGGCGACCCTGACGATCGCGGTGACCGCGCTGGGCGACCTGGAGGGTCGGGCGCCGGTCCTGCGCTCGGGGGCGCGGATCGGCGACGACGTCGCGATCGCGGGGGAGATGGGCGTGGCGGGGCACGGCCTCTCGGTGCTGTTCCGCCGCTTCCATCCGGACGGCGTCGCGGTGCCCGTCGTGCCGTCCGCCCTGGCGGAGGGGGAGGCCGACGCGATCGCCGCGCAGCTGAGGCCCGCGCCGCCGATCGGCCTCGGGCCGGTGGCCGCGGTGGCCGGGGCGACCGCGATGATGGACGTCTCCGACGGCCTCGCCCTCGACGCCGGGCGCATGGCGGAAGCCTCGGATGTGACGATCGCGCTCGACCGTTCCGCGCTCGGGGCGCACCCGCACCGTGCTCTCGCCGGCGGCGAGGACCACGCGCTGCTCGCGACGTTCCCGGCGGGCGCGCTGCCCCCGGGCTTCCGGCGGATCGGATCCGTGGTCCCGCCCGTCCGAGGCGCCTCCGTGCTGTGCGACGGCGAGCCCGTCGGGCCGTTCGGCTGGGACCCCTATCGTGACGGCGGTGCGGACGCCCGCTGACGGCGCGGCGGCTCCGCTGCCCTGTCCGGCTCGGCTCGGCTGCCGGCCGGCTCAGCGTCCGGCCGGCTCCGCCCACCACAGCACGGTGTCGCCGTAGGCCTTCTCGCGGATGAGGTCGAGCCCGGCCGCGGCGAGCTCCGGCGGAGTGGAGCGGCGCCCGCGCTCGATCACGACGACCGCGTCGTCCGACAGCAGCGGCCGGAGCGCCACGAGGTCGGCGGTCATGTCCGCGTCGGACAGGTCGTAGGGCGGATCCGTGAAGACGAGATCGAACGGCCCCGATGCGCGGGCGAGGAAGCCCTGCACCGTGCCCTCCTGCACGGTCGCGGCCGCGGCGCCCGCGGCGCGCAGGGCCTTCACGACCGCCGCGACATTGCGGCGGATCACCGCCGCCGCGGGTCGCCCGCGCTCGACGAGGACCGCGGCCCGCGCACCGCGGCTGAGCGCCTCCAGACCCAGGGCCCCGGATCCGGCGTACAGATCGAGGACCCGGGCGTCGGCGATCGCGTCCATCGACTCGAGGGCGGCGAACAGCGACTCCCGCACCCGATCGCTGGTGGGGCGCGTGCCCTGACCCGGCACGTCGAGGCGCGTCCCGCCCGCGCTCCCGGCGATGATTCTCGTCACCCGTTCACCCTATTCGTCACGGATCGCGGGACATGAGCGCGACGCCGGCCCGACGGCAGAGGATGATGGACACGTGCCCGAGAGCCTCTCCGACCTGACCCGCATGCCGTCTCCGCAGATCATCGAGGTCGGTGAGGGCGTGGCGCTGGCGACCTACACCTGGGGCGACCCGGACGCCCCCGTCGTCCTGATCGTGCACGGCTTCGCATCGAGCACCCGCGACAACTGGGTGCTCACCGGCTGGGTGCGCATGCTCGAGCGGGCCGGCTACCGTGTGCTCGGCATCGACCAGCGCGGTCACGGCGCGAGCGAGAAGCCGCACGACGCCGCGGGCTACGACGTGCGCACGCTCGCCACCGACGTCGAGCAGGTGCTCGACACCTACCTCGTCGACGACGCGCTCTACGTCGGGTACTCCCTGGGTGCACGGGTGGGATGGCAGGTGCTGCTCGACCTCGAGGATCGCATCCCGCGCGCCGTGCTGGGCGGGGTCCCGGACGGGATCCCGCTCGAACGGCTCGATCTGGAGCAGGTGCGCCGGTTCATCGCCGACGGCACTCCGGTCACGGATCGCGTGACCCAGAACTACATCGCGCTGACCGAGCGCGTGCCGGGCAACGACCTTCAGGCGCTCCTCGCGCTCGCGCAGGGGATGCGCGAGTCGCGCTCCATCGATCCCGATCCGGGGAAGGCGCCCGGCCAGCCGATCCTGTTCGCGACCGGATCCGAGGACGCGGTGATCCCCGGTTCGCAGCGCCTCGCCGAGGCCGCGCCGCACGGGCGGTTCTTCGAGATCCCCGGCCGGCATCACTTCAACGCGCCAGGGTCGAAGGCGTTCCGCGAAGCGGGGCTGGAGTTCCTCCGGGGCTGATCCCGCACGACGGCCCGCGCGAACCGGCGATGACCCGCAGGACCGTCGGCGCGTCGAGTCCGTCGGCGCCTTGCACAGCCGCGGTCCGCGTGTCGGCGGGTCGTCCTAGACTCGGAGCATGCCGCTCCGCCTCGAATCGCCGCTCGGCGTCGCGGTCGGCGACGGCAACGCGAAGGCGCTGCAGAAGGCGTTCGGGATGACGACCGTCACCGACCTGCTCTCGCACTACCCGCGCCGCTACGCCAACCGCGGTGAGCTGACCCCGATCCTCGACCTGCCGAAGGGCGAGACGGTGACGATCGTCGCCGAGGTGATGTCGGTGAGCGTGCGGGACATGAAGAACCGGCGCGGCGCGATGATGACGGTCGACATCGGCGACGGCATCGGCCGGATGGTGCTGACCTTCTTCGCGAAGTACCGCGGGCAGCTGGAGTGGCGGGAGAAGGAGCTGCGCGTCGGCCGGCGCGGCGTGTTCACCGGCAAGGTCGGGGACTACCGCGGCGTCACCCAGTTCGCTCATCCGCAGTACGAGATGTTCGACGACGAGCTGCAGGCGCGCACGCAGGCGGACACCCTGGTCACCACGCCGCTGCCGATCTATCCCGCCACCGCGTCGCTGACGACGTGGCAGATCGAGAAGATGATCGGCGTCGTGCTCGACGATCTCGGCCCGGTGCCGGAGCCGGTGCCGGACGACGTGCGCCGCGAGGAGCGGCTGCTGGGCGCCCGAGCCGCACTCGAGCAGGTGCACCGTCCCCGCACGAAGGACGAGATCGGCCCGGCGATCCGCACGCTGCGCATGCACGAGGCGCTCACCCTGCAGACCGCGCTCGTGCAGGAGCGGCATTTCCTGCGCATGCTCGACGCGACAGCCCGCCCCGCGAAGCCCGGGGGGCTGCTGGAGCGGTTCGACGCGTCCCTTCCCTTCACATTGACGCCCGACCAGGTCTCCGTCGGCGACATGATCGCCGCCGATCTCGTGGCCGGCGCGCCCATGAACCGGCTGGTGCAGGGAGAAGTGGGGTCCGGCAAGACGCTGGTCGCCCTCCGGGCGATGCTGCAGGTGGCGGAGTCCGGGGGCCAGTCGGCCATGATCGCGCCCACCGAGGTGCTCGCCGGGCAGCACCTGCGCTCGATCACGAAGATGCTCGGGCCCCGGCTCGCGCCGCTCGTGATGCCGACCCTGCTGACCGGGCAGATGTCGGCACCCGAACGGCGCAAGGCCGCGCTGCGCGTCGCCGCGGGCCAGGCGCTCATCGTCGTCGGCACGCACGCGCTGCTGGGGGAGAAGACGACCTTCGCCGACCTCGGTCTCGTGGTCGTCGACGAGCAGCACCGCTTCGGCGTGGAGCAGCGCGAGGCCCTGCGCGCCAAGGGCACGAGTCCGCACGCGCTCGTGCTCACCGCGACGCCGATCCCGCGCACCGTGGCGATGACGGTGTTCGGCGACCTGGACACGTCGGTGATCCGCAGCATGCCGAGCGGACGTGCGGGAATCCAGACCTTCGTCGCGCCGCTCGCCGATCACCCCGGCTGGTTCGCGCGGGTGTGGGAGCGCGCCGCCGAAGAGATCGCGCAGGGCCGGCAGGTCTTCGCGGTCTGCGCGGCGATCGACACCGAGAAGGACGCGCTGGAGCCCGATCAGGAGCTGCTCGAGGACGACGAGGGCGAGGGCGCCAAGGGTCCGCGCTGGGGCGTCGTGCAGCTGCTCGCCGCCCTAGCCACCCATCCCGTGCTGGGATCGCTGCGCATCGCGGGCCTGCACGGGCGGATGGCCGCCGACGAGAAGGACGCGATCATGCAGGCGTTCTCCCGCGGCGAGATCGACCTGCTCGTGGCGACCACGGTGATCGAGGTCGGCGTGGACGTGCCGAACGCCTCCACGATGATCGTGCTCGAGGCCGACCGGTTCGGCGTCTCGCAGCTGCACCAGCTCCGCGGCCGCATCGGCCGCGGAGGGGTGCCGGGACTCTGCCTGCTCGTGACGGAGGCGGAGCAGGGCACGCCGGCCAGGGACAGGGTGGACGCGGTCGCGGCCACGCTGGACGGGTTCGCGCTGGCCGAGGTCGACCTCGAGCTGCGCGGCGAGGGCGACGTGCTCGGCGCCCGGCAGTCCGGGGTCAAGTCGTCGCTCAAGCTGCTGCGCGTCATCAAGGACGCCGACCTGATCGGCCGGGCCAGGGAGATCGCGGAGGAGATCATCGCCGCCGATCCCGCCCTCGAGGAGCACGAGGGCCTGCGCCAGTCGATCGCGCACCGGCTCACCATCGAGGACCGGGCGGCCCTGGTCAAGAACTGACCGCACTGACGTCGACTCCGTCGGGGAGCGGTCCGTCCAGCCCGCGCATGGATCGGCGCCGATAGGCTGAGCGCATGCGATGCACTGAGCGACGTGAGGAGACGACGTGAGCGCTCGGATCGCCGTCGTCCCCGGTTCCTTCGACCCGCCGACGCTCGGCCATCTGGACGTGATCCGGCGCGCCGCATCCCTGTACGACGAGCTGCACGTGCTCGTGGTGCACAACCCGGACAAGCAGGCGATGCTGCCGGTGGCGCAGCGTCTCGCTCTGCTGGAGGAGTCGATCGCCGCCGCGCACGTCTCCGGCGACGTGATCGTGGCGTCCTGGAGCATGGGTCTGCTCGTCGACTACGCGAAGGACGTGAACGCGAGCGTGCTGGTGAAGGGCATCCGCTCGCAGGTGGACGTCGCCTACGAGTCGCCGATGGCGATCGTGAACCGCCACCTCGCCGACATCGAGACCGTGTTCCTGCTGCCGGATCCCGCGCACGCCCTGGTATCCAGCTCGCTGGTGCGCCAGGTCGCCGCGCTCGGCGGGGACGTGACCCCGTTCGTGCCGGCGCCGGTCGCGCGCTTCCTCGACACCGGTGCACGCGGCCTCTGACGCCGCCTGCGTCCACCGCCCGCAGAGCGACACTTTTTGACCCGCGCGGCAGAAATATCTGGCGCGGCGGTGAAAAAGTGCAGCGAGGAGCGGCGGATTCGCATCGGCAACGCCTGCCGTCGGGGCACGAGGGGCGCGCTTCCGTCCGGCCCTCGTCCAGGTGCGGCCGGTAGACTGGGCGGGTGAAGACCCGACGCAAAGGACCCTTCGTGCTGTCCGCGCACGACATCGTTCGCCGACCCGGGGAGATGCGCGAGCACCGGCTCACGATCCCGCTCACGGAGCAGTGGGGCGAGGGGCTCGTGGCCGTCGAGAAGGGCGAGGAGATCGATCTCGACGTCCGTCTGGAGTCGGTGCACGAGGGCATCCTCGTCACCGGAGAGGTGGATTCCACCTACCGCGGCGAGTGCGGCCGATGCCTGAATCCGATCGCCGAGCCTGTCGAAGTCGAGTTTCAGGAGCTTTTCGCCTATCCTGGTGAGGAAGCGAACGACTTCGAAGTTCAAGACGACCACGTGGATCTTGAAACTCTGGTCAGGGACGCGGTCGTACTGGCGCTCCCGTTTCAGCCGGTGTGTCAGCCGGATTGCCCTGGACTCGACCCCGAGACCGGTGAGCGGCTGACCGAAAGCGCCGGGAAAGAGCAGGACGCTCCCGTCGATCCTCGGTGGGCCGCGCTGCAGCAGATCACAGACCAAGGAAACGCAGCGGAATAGCTGCGCGCCCAGAACACAGAAGGTAAGCAACTATGGCCGGTAACCCCCCGAAGCGCAAGGTCTCCCGTTCGAACACCCGCTCGCGTCGCGCGCAGTGGAAGGCGGAGGCTCCTGCCCTCGTCAAGACCATCGAGAACGGCAAGGTCGTCTACAGCCGTCCGCACCAGGCGAAGGTCGTCACCGACTCGCAGGGCACCGAGCTGTTCCTCGAGTACAAGGGCCGCAAGGTCGCCGACGTCTGATCGATCCGTCGATCATGGCAGAAGTCCCGCACGGGACGCGCCCTCTTTCTGAGCAGCTCGGAGTCGACATCGACCCCGAGCTGCTTCAGCGTGCGCTCACGCATCGGTCGTACGCGTACGAGAACGGCGGCATCCCGCACAACGAACGCCTCGAGTTCCTCGGCGACTCGGTGCTCGGTCAGGCCGTGACGGTCATGCTCTACACGACCCTGCCGGACCTCGACGAGGGCGCCCTGGCGAAGCGACGCGCCAGCGTGGTCTCCACCGTCGCCCTCGCCGAGGTCGCCCGCACGATCGGACTCGGTCAGCACATCCTGCTCGGCCGGGGCGAGGAGCGCACGGGCGGACGCGACAAGGACTCGATCCTCGCGGACACCATGGAGGCCGTCTTCGGCGCCACCTACCTGTCGGCCGGCCCGGTCGCGGCGACCGAGCTCGTGCTGCGGCTCATCGAGCCGCTCCTGGAGAACCCGGAGCGGTACGGCGCGGCGATGGATCCGAAGACCGCGCTGCAGGAGCTCGCAGCCCGCCAGGGCCTCTCCGCGCCGCTGTACGAGGTCGTGTCCACGGGGCCCGATCACGACCGCCGTTTCACCGCGACCGTCACCGCCGGAGACCTGATCACGACGGGAACCGGCACGAGCAAGAAGACGGCCGAGATGGCCGCCGCGCTGGCCGCCTGGCAGGCGCTGAGCGCTCACGGCTGAACGCGCGATGCCCGAGCTCCCCGAAGTCGAGGTCGTCCGCGCGGGACTCGCGCCGGCGATGTCCGGGGCGAGGATCGTCTCCGTGGCCGTGCACGACGAGCGCGCGCTCACCCGGCACCCTGCCGGCGCGGCCGATTTCGTCGCACGTCTGGAGGGCGCCGCGGTCGTGACCGTGGCGCGCCGCGGGAAGTTCCTCTGGATGCCGCTCGCGGGCGGCACCGCGGAGGCGCGCTCGGCGATCGTGGGTCACCTCGGCATGTCGGGTCAGCTGCTGCTGCGCCGACCGGATGCCCCCGCCGAGCGGCACGAGCGGATCCGGCTGTTCGTCGAGCACCCGCAGCACGGCGAGCTCGCGGTCGTGTTCGCCGATCAGCGGACCTTCGGCTCGCTCGCCGTCGACGTGCTGGTGCCGACCGTGGATGCCAGGGCGGCGGGGTGGGGGAGCGCCGAGCCGCTCATCCCCTCCCAGGTCGTGCACATCGCGCGGGATCCGATGGACGAGGCGTTCCAGGATCGCCTCTTCCGCACAGCCCTGCGGGCGCGGTCGAGCGCGATCAAGCGCGTCCTGCTGGATCAGACCCTGATCAGCGGTGTCGGCAACATCTACGCCGACGAGTCGCTCTGGGCCGCGCGGATCCATCCCGAGACGCCGGCGTCGGCGCTGTCGACCGTGGCCGTGAACCGGCTGCTCGCCGAGGTGCGCGCCGTGCTCGAGAAGGCGCTGGCCGAGGGCGGCACGAGCTTCGACGCCCAGTACGTGAACGTGAACGGCGAGGCCGGTTACTTCGCGCACTCCCTGAACGCCTACGGGCGCACCGGCCTGCCGTGCCCGCGCTGCGGCACCCCGATCCGCAGGGACGCGTTCATGAATCGCTCCAGCCACTTCTGCCCGAGGTGTCAGCGGCGTCGCTGACCGAGTGGACGATATCCGCCGACGGCATCCCGGGCGATGCCGCCCGAGCTGTCAGCGCAGGTCCTTCGCGAGTCGCGGCGTCCGCCAGCGGGTGACCTCGTGCAGCCAACGCCCTGCCGGGTAGGACAGGCGGACGACGAAGTAGTTGAGATATTCGACGACTCCGAAAAGCCACACCGCGACGACGAGCACCAGCATCGCCGCGCTGCTCGGCCTGGCGATCGCCACCACGCCGAGGCCACAGCCCAGCAGACCGACGTCGACGACCCGGAGGGCCAGATACACGCGCCGTACGGCGCGTGGCATCCCGCCGCGGCCGACCCAGCTGCGCGCTGCAAGCCAATAGATTCCGGCCTGGAGGAGGACCGCGATCAGCGGCAGGAGTGCTGCCCACAGCGCGACGCGGTCCGCCGGGTTCTCGAACCGCGGGCCCACCACCCACGCCGCCGCTCCGCAGAAGACGAGGGCGGCGACGATCTCGCCGATGCCCAGGCTGAGATGAGCTCTGCGCAGGTCTCGAATCGATGGCCGGGTCATAGCTCCGACTCTATTCACGTCGGCCTGCGGATCCGTGTCTCACCCACCGGCACCGGGATGACCGGCATGCGGCGGGCGCTTGTCCGTGCGGGGTCATACACTCGACGCGTGTTCCGCATACGTCCGCGCCATGACGCCGACGGCGAGATCGTCGTCGGATGGATTCCCGACGCCGAAGCGCTGTACCTGTTCACCGGGCCACGGCTGCAGTGGCCCATCGACGCGAAGCAGCTCTCCGGCATGGAACATCCGGGACTCAGCGCGTGGATCCTCGTCGAGGAAGGAGCCGACAGCCCGGTCGGTCATTTCGATCTCACCGTGGAGGGGAGCGTCGCCCGCCTCGGTCGCGTGCTCATCGACCCCGAACAGCGGGGGCGCGGGCTGGCGCATATCCTGACCGATCTCGCGGTGGAGCAGGCTCGCGCTCTCGGCGCGTCGGAGCTGCGACTGAACGTGATCGCGGGCAACGAGCCCGCCATCCGCACCTACCGGCGTGCGGGCTTCGTGGAGCTCGCCGAGTCGGAACGACCGGACGTGCGCGTCATGTCCCGCCCGCTCTGACTCAGTGCTCGCTCTTGAGGACGAAGTAGGAGCCGCGGATCTCGCCGGCCAGCTTCGAGCGCTGCCGGGCGAATTTGAAGGCGGAGAGCTCCTCGGGGACGTCCATGCCCTGCGACAGCTTGAAGCCGACCGCGCGCTTGCCGCCGTCCGCGATCGTGTACATGACGTTGATCGACAGTCCCGATCGGTAGAAGACGTACGCCATCCGGATCCCGTCGACCTCGAACGCGCTGACCTCGAGCGCGGGGCTCGAGATGACGATGCCCCGCTCCTCGCGCAGGATGTCGCTGACCCACTTCAGCGTCTCCGGGTCCTCGTCCGGGGAGCTCACGGTGAACACGTGGTCGTACTTGTTCTTGAAGTACCGGGCCTCGTTGGCACGCAGGCCGGCGAGCGCGTCCGCGACGGGCGAGGACTCAAGGCCCGCGGTCGAGACGGTGACGAAGTCGACAGGGCTGCTCATGGTGGCGCTCCTCGGCGTTGATGACAGTGCCCTCATCGTAAGCCGGACCGGACGGCTGCGGTCAGTGGGGGGCGCCGATCCCAGCGGAACCCGGCCGGGCCGGCACGGCCTCTCGGAGCAGGCGCAGGGCGTCGGCGGAGCTGCTCCCCGGATCGACGGTGTGGGCGAGGAGGCGTTGGCCCTCCGCGCCGGGAAGATGCAGGGCCTGATACTGGACGTCGAGGTCGCCGACCTCCGGGTGATGCAGGTGCTTGGTGCCGCTGGAGCACAGTTCCACCGCGTGGCGAGCCCAGAGAGCGGCGAACTCGGGGCTGTTCATGCTCAGCTCGCCGACGAGCGCGGCCAGCGCACTGTCGTCCGGGTGCTGAGCGGCGATGAAGCGGAGCGACGCGACGACGAGCGTGGCTTCCGCGGCCCAGTCCCGGTGAAGGTCGCGGGTGTGCGGATCGAGGAACAGCATCCGCACCGTGTTCGGGCGGGTGCCGGGGTGGGCGGGGGCGTCGAATCCTACGTGCCCGGCGAGGAGCGCATGCCCGAGCGGGTTCCACGCGAGCACGTCGCCGCGGCGTCCGAGGACGAGCGCGGGCACCCCGTCCATGGCCGCGAGCAGCGCGAGCCCGCCGGGCGCCGGTCGTTCGGCACGGGGCGGGCGGCGCCGCCGGGAAGGGCGCGGCGTCGCCAGCGCGAACAGATGGCTGCGCTCGTCATCGCGGAGCTGCAGTGCACGGGCGAGCGCGTCGAGCACGCCGTCGGACGCGGCGATCGACTGGCCCTGCTCGAGGCGCGTGTAGTAGGCGACGGAGACCCCGGCCAGCTGCGCGAGCTCTTCGCGACGGAGACCCGGCACGCGCCGCAAGCCGTGCGCGACGATCCCCGCATCCTCAGGAGTGAGCGCGTCCCGGCGCGAGCGCAGGAAATCGCCGAGGGCGCCGGTGTCGCTGCCGGGGGTTCGTGCGGGTGCGGGCATCACACCTCCCATTGTGCGCGTCGGCGCCGGCGCGTGCCTGACCCTGTCATGCGTAGGAACGGGCGGGGTCTGGCTCGCCGCCGGATCGCCCGTCACGGTGGGACGAGTTCCCCTCCCACGACTCCCGCAACACGAGGACATCCATGACCCGCGACACCTCCGCCACGAACGCGCATCCGGCTCTGACCGGCCGGCTGCGGCTCGCGCTCGTGATCCTGCTCACGGCAGGGTTCACGCTCGCCGTCGACTTCTCCATCCTGACCGTCGCACTGCCACGCATCGGCCGTGACGTCGGTATCGCCGCGGACGGCCTGCAGTGGATCTCGACGAGCTACGCGGTCTGCGCCGCAGGGTTCACGCTGCTGTTCGGGCGGGTGTCCGATCTCGTCGGACGCAAGCGGCTGTTCCTCATCGGCATGGCGCTGCTCGGCGTCTCCTCGCTGTGCGGCGGGCTCGCGGTCGATCCGGTCATGCTCCTCGGCGCACGGGTCGCGCAGGGCCTCGCCACCGCGATGGTCACGCCGGCGGCGCTGTCTCTGCTCACCACCGCCTTCCCGGAGGGGCCGGTCCGCGAGCGCGCTCTGGGCCTGAACGGCGCGCTGATGGCCGCCGGCTTCACGACCGGCGCGGTTCTCGGCGGGCTGCTCACGGATGCCCTGAGCTGGAGGTGGGCGTTCTTCCTGAATGTCGCAGTCGCCCTCGTCGTGCTGTGCCTCGCCCCCGCGGCGCTGAGCGAGAGCCGCGCCGACCACCGAACCCGCCTCGACGTGCCGGGCGCGCTGACCGTGACGCTCAGCCTCGTCGCGATCGTCTACGGGGCGACGACCGCAGGGCAGTCCGGGTGGGAGAGCGCGGGCGTCTGGGCCGGCTTCGCCGTCGCAGGTGCCGCGCTGATCGCGTTCTGGCTCGTCGAGCGTCGCGTCGCACAGCCGCTCATCGCGCTGTCACTGCTGCGTCGACGTGGTGTGGCCTGGGGGAATGTCGCGGGCATTCTCGCGTTCGCGACGGAGACCGCGCTGGTCTTCCCCCTCACGCTCTATCTGCAGGAGGTGCTCGGGATCCCGCCCCTGCTCACGGGACTGTCCTTCGGAGTCCTCGGGATCGGCACGGTGCTCGGCGGTCTGCTCGCGCCGAGGATCATCGCCCGCGTCGCCGTCCGGAACACCATCGTTGCGGGCTTCGCGGTCCAGGCGGTGACAACCCTCCCGCTCGCCTTCGCCGGCCCGGACCGGTCCTGGGTCATTCCCCTTCTGGTCCTCACCTTCCTCGGTGGTGTCGCGAATCTCGTCGCCATCGTCGGGTACGTCGTGGCTTCCACCGCGGGTATCCCCGACGCGCAGCAGGGTCTCGCCACCGGCCTGGTCACGATGAGTCAGCAGGTGGGCATCGCGCTCGGGACTCCGATCCTGGCCGCCGTCATCGCGAGCCGCGGCGGTGCGGACGGGTACGGGCTGCTGCCCGGGATCCAGACCGCGATCCTCGTCGACGGCCTGCTGTGCGCCGCAGCGGCGATCCTCATCGCCTTCGCGCTCCGGCCCCGTGGGCGCGACCGGGGCGCGAGGACGCTCGACGTCGCGTCCCCGTCGGCGGGCGGCGGCGATCGCTCGCCGGCGGAACCTTCCGTCGGCCGGTGCTGAACGGCTCAGGCCAGCGCCTTCTTCCAGGCGCCGCCGTACCCGATGGGCACGAAGCCGAGCTGCTCGTTGATCGACAGCATCGGACGGTTCTCCTCGGCGTTGTACGTCACGATGCGCGCCGAGTCCGGGAAGCGCTCATGCCAGGCCAGCATGCCCGCGCTCTTCACGAGCAGCCCGAGCCGATGTCCGCGGTGCGCGCCGAGCACGAACGTGTCGTTCTGCTGCGTGACGCTGTCCTCAGGGCCCTTGAGGGACAGCTCGTTGTACGCGCAGAGCTCGCCCGTGGCGACGTGCTCCGCCGCGGTCACCTGGACCGTGTGCCCCATGGCCGCCCACCGCTCATCGTGCTCGCGCACGCGCTCGGCATCCCAGTGCTCCTCGGGCGAGTCCATCCCGGCGTCGGGGACGTCGGTCGACATGCGCGACTTCATCCACGCATAGCCGTCGACGCGCTCCGCAGGCGTGGGCAGCAGCCACCGCACGACGCGGTAGCCCGCCGCGGCGGTCTCCGCTTCGGCGTGCAGCGCCCGCAGGTGCAGGTCCTCGCCCCAGCGGTATTCGCTGACGCGGTCGACCTGCTCGAGCGTCCAGCCCTGAGCCTGCAGGAATCGGGCGGTGTGGTCGAGCGGAACGCTTCCGAAGCCCGTCGGCGGGCTGAGGCGCGTCTCGTCGGAGCGCAGGTGCTCGGTCCACGCCTGCAGGGTACGCACGCCCTCGCGGCGGGCGAGCGGCTCCAGGTGCGCGGCGACGGCGGTCGCGATGCCCCGTCCCTGCTCCGCGCGGAGCACGCTGATCGCGCTCATGGCGGTGTCGCCGTCGCCGTCGCGCGAGACGTTCAGGAACGCGACCCCGATCGTGCGGTCGTCGCGGGCGATCCGCCACTGCCTGCGCTGCACGTACGCGTCGGACGTGAGCAGCGGCAGCAGTTCCTCGGGAGTGAAGTCGTCGTCCGTGCGCCCCGACGCCTCCGCGAGACAGCGGTTGCGCACCTCGGCGTAGTCGCGGAAGGGGCCGGGCGAGCCTGCATCCGCCCGTGCAGGGAGCACGAGCGGATGCAGGGTCGCACCGGCCGGAAGGGGTGTGACGATGTCGTTCGTCGGAGCGTCGGTCATCACAGCACCTGACGGATGGAGGTGTGAGCCAGGCGGCCGGCCTCGTACTCCTCGAGCACGCGCAGCCGGCGGCCCTCGGCCAGGGCCGCGCGCGCCTCGTCCTGGGTCGTGGGGCGCGTCCGCACGATGAGATGCAGGGCGACCCGCAGGGCCACGCGCTGCGTGAGCGACAGGTTGCGGAGCTCCTCCTCGCGGGGGAGCTGGATGGACAGTTCGCGCTCGATCTGAGCGCGCTGCGTCGACTCGGTGGGAGGCGAAGCGTGCAATGCGGTGTTCACGGTGATCGCTTTCGTTGGTCGTGCCGGAAAGGCGGTTTCGCACCACGCGTCGGCGCCCGGTGGGACGCGTCGCGTGTCACGGGTGTGGAGACGGATCCGGGACTGTGCGTCCGGATCGGGAAGGCGATCGGGCATCGACGCGGAAGTCGCGGATGGGATCGCGGACGCTCGAAGCGTCAGGCCGGCCTCAGGCCGGGACGAGGGGGAGTGCGCCTGTTATGCGGCGTGACGCGCGCAGACGCCGGCGGAAGTCGCCGGGGACGCATCGGACCCACGGAATGGGGTGAACACAGCGCGAATGATCATTTCGGCAACCTCCTCTCGCGGCTCGGATCTGTCACGCTAGCGGAGCCTCACAGCAGACGTCAAGGCGACACACAGAAATCCCTGAACCCCGCGCGTTTCTCGCCGGGGAGCTCGAGCGGCCGCGATAGCGTAGGGCCCGTGATCTCCGTCGACCGTTGCGCGCGCCCATGCATCTGAAGAGCCTGACCCTCAAGGGGTTCAAGTCCTTCGCGCAGCCGACCACGTTCGCCTTCGAGCCGGGCGTGACCTGCATCGTCGGCCCCAACGGATCCGGGAAGTCGAACGTCGTCGACGCCCTCGCCTGGGTGATGGGGGAGCAGGGCGCGAAGACCCTCCGCGGCGGCAAGATGGAGGACGTCATCTTCGCGGGCACCTCGACGCGCGGACCGCTCGGCCGCGCCGAAGTGCAGCTGACGATCGACAACAGCGACGGCGCCCTGGCGATCGAGTACGCCGAGGTGACGATCAGCCGCACCCTGTTCCGCAACGGCTCGAGCGAGTACGCGATCAACGGCGAGGGCTGCCGGCTGCTCGACGTGCAGGAGCTGCTCAGCGACTCCGGTCTCGGCCGTGAGATGCACGTCATCGTCGGGCAGGGGCGCCTGGACACGGTGCTGCAGGCGTCGCCGGAGGACCGCCGCGGCTTCATCGAGGAGGCGGCCGGGATCCTCAAGCACCGCCGTCGCAAGGAGAAGACCCTCCGCAAGCTCGACGCCATGGAGACCAACCTCACCCGCCTCAGCGACCTGGCCGGGGAGATCCGCCGGCAGCTGAAGCCGCTCGGGCGCCAGGCCGAGGTCGCCCGCGAGGCCCAGACCATCGCCTCCGTGGTCCGAGACGCGAAGGCCCGCATCTTCGCGGACGACGTGGTGGCTTTGCGCACTGCTCTCGCCGACCACACCCGCAACGAGCACGAGCGGCACGCCGAGCGGGTCGTGCTGAGCGAGCAGGCGGACCGGATCCGCTCCGAGATCACCCGGCTCGAGAGCGCGCAGAACTCGGCGGCCGTCGACGAGGCGCGTCGCGTCGCGTTCGGACTGGAGCAGGTGCAGGAGCGCATGCGCGGTCTGTACACCCTCGCCAACCAGCGGTTGGCGCTGCTCGGCACGGACGAGGATGATGCCGCGGTCGCCGCCGTGACCGTCACGCAGGCGACGATCGACGAGGCGAAGGACGAGGTCGAGGAGATCTCGTCCGGCATCGGACGGGCGCAGGACGCCGCCCAGGCGGCGACCCGCGAGGTCGGCCATGCGCGCGCCGAGCTGGACGCCCTCGACGTGGACATCGCCGAGCAGAGCGCCCTGGTGTCCGAGCACGACATGCGGTTGAGCACCCTGCGCGGCCAGGCCGAGGCGGCGGCGTCGGCCCTTGCCGCGGTGCGCGGAGCGGTGCTGCGCCAGGAGAACGCGCTGGAGGCGGCGGACGAGCGCCGGCGGCAGGCTGCGGAGGCCCGGGAGCGCATCGAGGAGGGCGAGGCCCCCGAAGGGACCGCCGCGGAGCACGCGGAGGCGTACGAGCGCGCACAGGCGCGGGTGGTCGCGGCGGAGGGCGAGCTGGAAGGGTTGCGGGAGCGGCTGCACGCCGCCGAGCGCGAGGCCGAGGCGCTGATGGCGAAGGCGGCCGCGCTCGGCAGCGCGATCGCGGTGACGGGCGGGGCGGCCGAGATCGTCGCCTCGGGGCGTCCCGGGGTGCGCGGTCTCGTCGGCGACGCGGTCCAGGTGAAGCCGGGCTTCGAGGCGGCGATCGCCGCGGTGCTCGGACCTCTCGCGGAAGGCGTGCTCGTGGATGACGCGGACGCCGCGTTCGCCCTGGCCTCCGACGAGACGACCGTGGGCGCCTACGACATCCTGATCTCCGAGGGGCCCGGCGCGGCGATCGCGGACGCCGGGATCGCCGGGACCACGCCCGCTCCGAGCGTCGTGACCGCCCCCGCGGGCGTGCTCGGCGTGCTCGCGCACGTGCTCATCGTCGACGATCTCGCCGCGGCGCGGTCGGCGCACGCGGCGACGGCGGCGGTCTCCGCCACGCCGCTCACGATCGTCACGCGTGCGGGAGAGGTGCTGACCGCGCATACCCTGCACACGGGGTCCGGCGGCGAGCGGTCGCGTCTCGAGCTCGTCGCCGAGCGCGACGCCGCCCTCGAGCGGCTGAACGAGGTCCGTGTCGTGGTCGATTCCCTGCGCGAGGCCAAGGAGGACGGAACCGAGACCCTCGAGATCGCCAGGCGCGAGTCCCGTGAAGCGCTGCGCACCCTCCGCGAGCGCGACGCGGCGCTGGCCGCGTACACCGAACAGGTCAACCGCGTGACCGTCCAGCACGAGTCGGCGATCGCCGAGTGCGAGCGCCTCGAGACGGGCCTCGCCCAGGCGCAGGCGGCCGTCGCGGACGCGGAGGCCAAGGCCGACGCGGCGAAGGACGCCCTCGCGACCGCGGACGCCGCTCCCCGTCCGGTGCTCGACGCGTCCGCGCGCGACGGACTGCTCGAGGCTCTCGAGGCGGCGCGCGAGGCCGAGCTCGAGGCCCGGCTGGGGATCGAGACGCTCCGCGAGCGCGTCCGTGCGGCGCAGGCCCGCGTGGCCACCCTGGAGCGCCAGCGCGAGCGCGAACGCGAGGCGGCCGCCGAGGCCGCACGGCGTGCCGTGATCCGTCGCGCACAGCGCGAGACGGCGTCCGGCGTGGCCGAGGAGCTGCCGCGCATCCTGGACTCGCTGGACCGGTCCGTCGCCGAGGCGCGGCTCGCACTGGCCGCCGCCGAGGCGGCCCGCTCCGCACAGAACGAGGAGCTCACCGCGCTGCGCCGGCAGGACTCGTCGATCAGGGAGCGGCTGGCCGGACTCACCGAGAGCGTGCACGGCCTGGAACTGCAGATCCACGAGAAGAAACTGCACCTGTCCAGCCTGCTCGAGCGGGTGCAGTCCGAGCTGGCACTCGACGAGGACATCCTCGTCGCGGAGTACGGACCCGACCAGCTCGTCCCACACGATGGCGGCGCACCGGCGGAGGCAGGCGGCGAGGCCGGGGACGAGGAGCCGGTCGGCATCCCGTTCGACCGGCGGATCCAGCAACGCCGCCTGCAGGAGGCGGAGCGCAAGCTCGCGCAGCTCGGCCGGGTCAACCCGCTCGCGCTCGAGGAGTTCGCCGCGCTCGAACAGCGGCACGCGTTCCTCACCGAGCAGCTCGCCGACCTCACCAAGACCCGGCAGGATCTGCTCACGATCATCGCCGAGCTCGACGAGCGCATGCAGACGATCTTCGCCGCGGCCTTCGAGGACACCCGGCAGGCGTTCACCGAGGTGTTCCCGCTGCTGTTCCCCGGAGGAGCCGGCAGCATCTCGCTCACCGATCCGGACGACCTGCTGAACACGGGCATCGAGGTCGCCGTGCGCCCGGTCGGCAAGAAGATCGAGCGCCTGTCGCTGCTGTCGGGCGGGGAGCGCTCGCTCGCCGCCGTCGCGCTGCTCGTCGCGATCTTCAAGGCCCGCCCCAGCCCGTTCTACATCCTGGACGAGGTCGAGGCCGCGCTCGACGACGCGAACCTGGGGCGCCTGCTGACCGTGTTCGAGCAGCTCCGCGCCAGCTCGCAGCTGCTCGTGATCACCCACCAGAAGCGCACGATGGAGATCGCCGACGCGCTCTACGGCGTGTCGATGCGGCAGGACGGCGTGTCGGCCGTGGTCGGCCAACGCGTCGGCGACCGCGCCGCCGCCGCCGTCTGAGCCCGGCCGAGCGCCTTCGGCGAACACGCGGGGTGCGCAGACGCGATCCCCGTAGGCTGGACGCATGGCGGAGAAGTCCTGGTCCCTCGGTCGCGCGCTGCGCGGCATGTTCGTCAAGCCCACGATCGACGAGGAGACCTGGGAGGACCTCGAGACGGCCCTGCTCACCGCCGACTTCGGCCCGGACATCACCGAGCGGCTGGTCGACGAGCTGCGCGAGAAGGTCGAGCGGTACCGCACCACGGATCCGAAGGACCTGCAGCGCATGCTGCGCGAGACGCTCGAGGAGCACTTCGCGAAGTTCGACACCACGCTCAAGCTCACCGAGCGGCCCGCCGTCGTGCTCGTGGTCGGCGTGAACGGCGTCGGCAAGACGACCACGATCGGCAAGTTCACGAAGTTCCTGCGCGGTTACGAGCGCTCGGTCGTCGTCGGCGCTGCCGACACGTTCCGCGCCGCCGCCGTCGAGCAGCTCGGCACCTGGGTGCAGCGCGCCGGCGCCGCGATCGTCCGCCCGCAGCAGCAGGGGCAGGATCCCGCGTCCGTCGCGTTCCAGACGGTGGAGTACGCGAAGAACAACGGCACCGAGATCGTCATCATCGACACCGCCGGCCGGCTGCACACCAAGGGCGGGCTGATGGACGAGCTGTCCAAGATCCGTCGCGTCGTGGAGAAGCAGGCGCCGATCAGCGAGGTGCTGCTCGTGCTGGACGCGACCACGGGTCAGAACGGGGTCATGCAGGCCGAGGCGTTCCTCGAGCACGCCGGGGTCACCGGCCTCGTGCTGACGAAGCTGGACGGGTCGGCGAAGGGCGGATTCGTGCTCGCCGTGCAGGAGCGCACAGGGATCCCGGTCAAGCTCCTCGGCCAGGGCGAGGGCATCGACGACCTCACCGGTTTCACCCCGCACGTGTTCGTGCAGGCGCTTGTCGGCAGCTGATCGGGGCCCGTTGCCGAACCGTTCCCCGGCACGCGTCCCGCGGACTACCGCCCCGCGCACAAGACTGGTTTTATAGGCCTATGGCGATCGAACACGACTTCTTCGGATTGCTCTCCTCGGGACCCGACGGATCGATCTTCTGGTCCGAGACCGTGGAGTTCGGCGACCACGCCCTGACCGTGGATCTGACCGCCCCCGACCAGGAGGACGTGTCCTCCGACTCTCTCGACATCGCCGCGGCGTTCGTCTCCGGCGTCGAGGCGATCGATGCGAAGGCCCGGCGCGCCATGCTCGCCGAGGTCGACGACCGCGCCAGCGAGGTGACCGAGTACATCCTGCAGCAGCAGGAGGAGTACGGCGACGAGCTGGAGGATCACCTGGTCGACGTGAGCGGCGACGCCGCCGTCGACATCATCCGTTCGCTGCGCCTGATGAGCATGACGCTGCTCGTGGACGAGCACGGCGGCAGCGACCCGTTCGCGGTGCTGGAGTACGCTCTCGACGTCGAGGGCAACGAGGACGTGCTGCTGGTGAACTTCGGATCCGACGGCTCCGTGCTGTCGGTCATGAGCGCGGACTGAGCCCGCCCGCGCACAGACGGACCGCCAGGCGAGGGAGCCCCCCTGCGCCTCGCCCGGCGATCCGGGTCTCAGACGGCCTGGGCGAAGCCGAGGTCCGCGCTCTCCGCGATGTGCGCGAGGTGCGCGGGGATGGGGCGGCCCTTGGACCGCATCGACTGCGCCCAGAGGCGTCCCGCGCGGTACGAGGATCGCACCAGCGGCCCGGCGAGCACGCCCAGGAATCCGATCCGCTCCGCCTCCTCCTTGAACGCGACGAACTCGTCCGGCTTCACCCAGCGCGACACCGGCAGATGCCGCGGCGTCGGGCGCAGATACTGCGTGATCGTGATGATGTCGCAGCCGGCGTCGTGCAGGTCCTGCAGCGCCTGGATCACCTCTTCGGGCTCCTCGCCCATGCCGAGGATCAGGTTCGACTTGGTGATCAGGCCGGCCTCGTGCCCCTGCGTGATCACGTTCAGCGACCGCTCGTACTGGAACGCGGGACGGATCCGCTTGAAGATCCGCGGCACCGTCTCGACGTTGTGCGCGAACACCTCCGGCCGGGCGTCGAAGATCTGGCCGAGGAACGCCGGGTCGGCGTTGTGTTCGTTCGCCAGCAGCTCCACCCCGGTATTCGGGTTGAGGTCGTGGATCTTCCGCACGGTCTCGGCGTTCAGCCAGGCGCCGGTGTCTGGCAGGTCGTCGCGGGCGACGCTCGTGACGGTCGCGTAGCGCAGGCCCATCTGCTGCACGCTCTCGGCGACGCGGCGGGGCTCGTCGGTGTCGTAGTCGGCGGGCTTGCCGGTGTCGATCTGGCAGAAGTCGCAGCGGCGCGTGCACTGCGAGCCGCCGATCAGGAAGGTGGCCTCCTTGTCCTCCCAGCACTCGAAGATGTTCGGGCAGCCCGCCTCCTGGCACACCGTGTGCAGGCCCTCGTCCTTGACCAGCGAGTGCAGTGCCTTGTACTCGGGCCCCATCTTCGCCTTGGTCTTGATCCACTCCGGCTTGCGTTCGATGGGCGTCTCGGCGTTGCGGATCTCCAGGCGCAGCAGCTTGCGTCCCTCGGGGGCGGCGCTCACGCGGCCACCTCCGCGTAGTCGGCGGCGAACGCGGCTGCGACCTGGTCGACGATGTCGGCGGGGGAGACGTCCCGGCCCACCACCTCGCTCACCGTGGTCACACCGGCGTCCGTGATGCCGCACGGGATGATCCCGCGGAAACCGGCGAGCGTGTTGTCGCAGTTGATGGCGAAGCCGTGCATGGTCACGCCCTGCTGGACCCGCACGCCGATCGCGGCGACTTTGTCCTCGGAGAGCGGGCGGCGCACCCACACGCCGCTGCGGCCCTCGACCTGGTAGCCGTCCACCCCGAGCGGGCGGAGCACGTCGATGAGCAGCCGCTCCAGCCGCCGCACGTGGGCGACCACGTCCATCGGCTCGGGCAGGCGCACGATCGGATAGCCCACGAGCTGACCGGGGCCGTGCCAGGTGATCTTGCCGCCGCGGTCGACGTCGACCACGGGCGTGCCGTCCTGGGGGCGCTCCTGGGGCTCGGTGCGCTTGCCGGCCGTGTACACCGCCTGATGCTCGAGCAGCAGCAGGGTGTCGGGGCGGGTCCCGGCGACGACGTCGGCGTGGACGCGGCGCTGCAGGTCCCACCCGTCGAGATAGGGGACGAAGTCGGGGGCGAGTCCCACGGTCTGGATGTCGAGCATGTCCGATCCTTCTGATCGATTTGTTGAATGCAGTTCAACAATACGCCGTGAAGAGCCCGGCGGCGCGGCGCGATACGGTGGCGTGGTGATCAGACCAGCCCGCGGAGTCGGCCGCCCCCGGGTCTCCTCCCGCGAGACCATCGCCGAGGCGGCGTGCGAGCTGTTCCTCGAGCAGGGCTACGAGCGCACGTCCATCGCCGACATCGCGCAGCGCGCCGGCGTGAGCCGCTCCAGCTTCTTCAACTACTTCACGTCCAAGAGCAACGTGCTGTGGTCCGGCCTGGACGAGCGGATCGACGCGGCTGTGCAGGCGCTCGCCGAACCGGGAACGGGCGCGGACCCCGCGCGGATCGAGGCCGTGCTGGCGGCGGTCCTGCAGGGCCTCGAGCCGGATCCGCTGGCCCTCGCGTTCGGAAACGCCACCGCGATGGGGCTGCACGAGGAGCTGCAGCACGAGTCCGCCCTCCGCCAGGGGCGGCTGGCCGCGGCGCTCTCCGAGGCCGCGAGGGAGGCGGGCGTTGAGCGCATCCGCGCCGACGTGCTGGGCGCGGCCTACGCCGTCGTCGTGCTGTCGTCGCTGCGGGTCTGGGCCGAGGGTGGTGCGGGCCACGGCTCGCCGCTCGCGCAGCTGCGGCACGCCCTCCCGAGGATCACCGACCTGCACTGGGGCTGAGCCATGGCGCGGGCACCGCTCGCGTAGAATTGCCACACCATGGCTACCTTTGGCACGCTCTCCGATCGGCTCACCGAGACCTTCCGCAACCTGCGCACGAAGGGCAAGCTGTCCGCGTCCGACGTCGACGGGACCGTCCGGGAGATCCGGCGCGCCCTGCTCGACGCCGACGTCGCGCTGCCCGTCGTCAAGGACTTCACCGCCAAGGTGCGCGAGCGCGCCCTCGGCGACGAGGTCAACAAGGCGCTCAACCCGGCGCAGCAGGTCGTGCAGATCGTCAACGAGGAGCTCATCGCGATCCTCGGCGGCGAACAGCGCCGGCTCGAGTTCGCCAAGAACCCGCCGACCGTGATCATGCTCGCGGGGCTGCAGGGATCCGGAAAGACCACCTTCGCGGGCAAGCTCGCCAAGCAGCTGCAGGGCGAGGGGCACACCCCGCTGCTGGTCGCGGCCGACCTGCAGCGCCCGAACGCCGTGACCCAGCTGCAGGTGGTCGCCGAACAGGCCGGCGCCACGATCTACGCGCCGGAGCCGGGCAACGGCGTCGGCGACCCGGTCCGGGTCTCGCGGGACGGCGTGGAGCACGCCCGCCGGCAGCTGCACGACGTGGTCATCATCGACACCGCCGGCCGCCTCGGCGTGGACGCCGAGCTGATGAAGCAGGCGGCCGACATCCGCAGGGCCGTCGACCCGGACGAGGTGCTGTTCGTCATCGACGCGATGATCGGCCAGGATGCGGTGAACACCGCGAAGGCCTTCCAGGACGGCGTGGACTTCACCGGCGTCGTGCTCTCCAAGCTCGACGGCGACGCCCGCGGTGGTGCGGCGCTCTCGGTCGCCTCGGTCACCGGCCGCCCGATCATGTTCGCCTCCACCGGCGAGGGACTCGACGACCTCGAGCCGTTCCACCCGGACCGGATGGCGAGCCGGATCCTCGACCTCGGCGACATCCTCACCCTCATCGAGCAGGCCCAGCAGGCCTTCGACGAGGAAGAGGCCATGAAGATGGCCGAGAAGCTCGCGACCGAGACCTTCACGCTCGAGGACTTCCTCGACCAGATGCAGCAGCTCAAGAAGATGGGCTCGATGAAGAAGATGCTCGGGATGCTCCCTGGCATGGGCCAGATGAAGCAGCAGCTGGACGACTTCGACGAGCGCGAGATCGACCGCACCGAGGCCATCATCCGGTCGATGACGCCGGCGGAGCGACGCAACCCGAAGGTCCTGAACGGATCGCGCCGGCTGCGCATCGCCCGGGGGTCCGGCATGACCGTGACCGACGTCAACCAGCTCGTGCAGCGCTTCGAGCAGGCTGCCAAGATGATGAAGACCGTGGCCCGCGGCGGCACCCCGAACATCCCCGGCATGGGACCGGTTCCCGGCATGGGCCGCCCTGGCGCCTCGTCGAAGCGCGGCAAGAAGGGCAAGAGCGCGGGATCCCGCTCCGGCAACCCGGCCAGGCGCGCCGCCGAGAATGCGGGCCTCGGCACGAACCAGGCGCCGACCGGCTCCGGCTTCGGTCTCGGCGGGCAGAAGGCGCCCACCGAGGACGACCTCGCCGAGATCCAGAAGCTGTTCGGCAAGAGCTGACCCGCGGCGATCGCGAGCGCCCTGACCGCATGCGGCAGGGCGCTCCGTCGTGTCCGGCGGGTCGCGCCGTCGTGTCTTGCGGGTCGCGCCGCGGTCGGAGGCCTGTCGTCGCGACGCGCCGACGAATGTTTGTCACCTTCACTAAAACGTTATAGCCTCATGCGCGGGTCCAGGCCTCCGATGTTCGCGGCAGGGACTCGATTCGCAACGGAGCGCAACCTGGAGGGTGCACATGACTGAGATCGACCGCAGAACATTCCTGACCGTCGGGGGTGTCGGGCTGGCGGCGCTGCTGGCGGGCAACCCCGGTACCGCCTTCGCGGCGTCCCGTCCGAGCACCGCGGCCGCGGCGTCGGGGGCCGCTGCGGCTCCGGTGCCAGCATCCGGGGGCACGCCCGCCGGGCCCTACACGTTCGGCTGGGCGGCCGACGACCTTCTCGCGTTCGACCCCGCCACGACGCCGTGGGCGCGGCATCTGCGCTGCCTGATCCCGCGCGCGACGCGCATCGCGCCCTTCGCGGCGACCCAGGCGCATCCCGACCTCGACCCGGCCGTGCAGCTGTCCACGCTCACGATCGACGACGCGGGGAGCATCTACGAGGGCCAGAACCAGGCGATCGGGCTCGAGCCGCAGGTGTACACCCAGCGGTACTGGCCGTACATCGACATCTGGGGCACCTGGCACGGCCAGGTCAAGGGCCCGGCGCCGATCGAGATGATCGACGGGGAGCGCGCCCCCGGGCGTCCGTACGGCGTGATCGACATCCCCAATCCGGGCTGGACCGAGGCCGCGCACAAGAACGGCGCGCTCTCGATCGGAGGCTGGTTCTGGCCCCGTCCCGTCGACTTCGACGCGTTCCTCGTGCAGGCGGGCGACGGATCCTTCCCGGTGGCGGACAAGATGATCCAGATCCGGAAGTACTTCGGCTTCGACGGCCTGTTCATCAACCAGGAGGGCAGCGTCAGCGCTGCGCAGATCAAGAAGTTCCAGGACTTCCTGCGCTACCTCAAGCGCGCGGACCCGGACTTCTATCTGCAGGGCTACGATTCGGCGGACTTCGACAGCGGCGAGGTCAGCTACGAGAACAGGCTGAGCGAGAACAACCTGCGCTGGCTGGGCACTCGCGATGCGCCGATCTACGACTCCATCTTCATGAACTACTGGTGGCAGGCCACGACGGGAGGCGCAGATCGTGATCTGACCAAGAGCGCGGCATCGGCGGTCGCGGCGGGCCGCGATCCGCGCACCGTGGGCTTCGCAGGCGTCGAGCATCAGAAGGGCGGGTTCCGGCCCGAAGAGGACTTCGGCAGCGTCGCCGGCCCCGGTCGGCCCGCGCCGACCTCGGTCGCGCTGTTCGTGGACTCGCAGATCTGGCTGAACGGCTCGTGGGACGGCACCACGTCCACCGTCGAAGGGCGCACCACCTATCGCGACCTGGAGCAGCGCTTCTGGTCCGGCCCGACCGGGAACCCGCAGTCGTCGGGCCGGCTCGAACCGCGAACGCCTCCGTACCGCACCGACACGCTGAACTACCGGCAGTGGGACGGCATCGCACACTGGATCACCGAGCGCTCCCCGTACAGCGACCTGCCGATCGCGACCGACTTCAACGTCGGGGTCGGATCCGCGTTCTTCCTCGACGGCGCGAAGGTGCGCGACCGCGGCTGGGACAACATGGGCTGCGCGGATCGCGCCCTCACCTGGCAGTACTGGACCGAGGGCGACGTCGTCGTGACGCTCGACGAGTCGGTCAGCTACGGCAGCGGGCACAGCCTCGCCCTGCGCGGCGGGGGAGTGATCCACCTGTTCAAGACCGATCTGACGGCCGAGAAGGCGATGGCGGCCGAGCTGCGTGCGCAGGGCCTGCAGACGATCGATCTGGGCATCACCTGGCAGGATGCGCCGTCCGAGATCGACTGGCGTCCGCTCACGAAGTCGGACGCTTCCTCCTCCTGGGACGGCTGGACAGGTGAGGTCGACGTCCGTGGACGCCGCATCGCGCGGATCTCCCTGCGCACCAGCGGGGGCGGGCACCTGGGCAGGGTTGCGCTGCGGGCGGCCGGGAAGCCGCTCAAGCCCGCGACGCCGACCGGCTTCCAGGTCGCCGATGCAGGCGATGCCGGCGACGGGCGCCGGCACCTGACCTTCGCCTGGGACCTCCGATCCGACGCCATCGGCTACGACGTGCTGCAGATCGGGGACTCCGGCACCACCTGGCTGGGTCGGGTGCACCGCGACGTGTTCTTCGCGGAGGCAGTCGATCTGGCCGGAGGGCGTCAGTTCCAGCTCGTCGGGTTCGGCGGCGACCTGCACCGCAGCGCCCCGGTGAAGGCCGTGCTCAGCGCATAGCTTCCGCGGGCCGACCGCGCGGTCAGGCGGAAAGAAGAGGCGGG